>NZ_KB895625.1:0-11791 GCF_000374885.1 Bacillus sp. 105MF
TGAATTTCGCACCATGCGGTGCAAAATGTTATCCGGTATTAGCCCCGGTTTCCCGGAGTTATCCCAGTCTTATGGGCAGGTTACCCACGTGTTACTCACCCGTCCGCCGCTAACTTCATAAGAGCAAGCTCTTAATCCATTCGCTCGACTTGCATGTATTAGGCACGCCGCCAGCGTTCATCCTGAGCCAGGATCAAACTCTCCAATAAAGTTAGTTTGTCTAGCATCTAAAATAAAAATTGACGTTTCACGTTATTTGTTTCGTTCAGTTTTCAAAGAACTTGTTTGCCGCTCATTTGCGACTTCCTTATGTTAACATCTTCGTTTTTCGATGTCAACTAAGTTTTTTAATTTCTTTTTTCGCTTTCTGCTGTTCCGCATCAGCGACGGTTATTAATTTATCATATATTAACTACTTGAGTCAACACTTTTTAATAAAAAATTCTTTTTCTTACATAACGGATGCATTCTTCTGTATTTGCTACTCTTCTAAATAAACAAAAGAGAATTTTATATCGTTCTTCCATTGTCTTTTTTACGACATCATGTATTCGCTCGTCTGCAAAATCGAATAAAAGCTCATCCAGCTCTCTCTTCAATACATATTCTATTTCTTTCTGTTCTTCTTTTGTAATCATAATCCCAAGCAAACTATCACCTCAACAATTACTCATATGCCTATATAAATACAAATTAAAAAACCCACATAAACTCTAATCTTTAGGTGGAAGAGAACATCCGGTCATGCATAGGAGCGATCAGACCCTCTTTCCGCGCCCTATGCCAAATTAAAACAAAGAGAGAAACGAGTGCAGATCACCCTTTGTTCTTCCTAGCAGCGACTTATATGTTAGAAAATCAAAACATATATATAAAATAACGTAACATATTCATCAACTCTAATGACGAATGCATCACCACCAGAATTACAATTCATACTATATTGTCCATTATATCCATTTCCTACGATATTAATCGTTCAGTTCTCTTTTCAACTTTTTGAGCATATAAGTAACTGAAAAGGATTGGACAAAGGGGCGGAGTATTATGTTTTTCTTTTTTATAACAAGTAAACGTAAATTTAAGCACATTAGTTTAATTATTATACTGTCCTTGTTTACAGCATGGCTTCTTTTTTTTAAGACATATTCTCATCAATCGGCTTTTTCAACTGCAACTGGTCCAAAAGTCATTTACAAAGGCGATACCGCAAAAAAACAAGTTGCGTTAACATTCGATATTAGCTGGGGAGATAAAAAAGCAGTTCCTATTCTTGATACTTTAAAAGAAAGAGAAATTAAAAATGCGACTTTCTTCCTTTCTGCAGCATGGGCAGAAAGACACCCCGATATTGTCGAACGGATTATACAGGATGGTCACGAAATTGGCAGTATGGGATATAATTATACAGCTTATACTTCTTTGGAGGCGAACGAAATGCGAAGAGACCTTTTACGTTCGCAAGATGTGTTTACAAAGCTTGGCATAAAACAAGTCAAGCTCTTGCGGCCTCCTAGTGGGGAATTTAATAAAACAGTTCTCAAAGTAGCAGAGTCTCTTGGATATACTGTTGTACACTGGAGTAATAATTCAAACGACTGGAAAAACCCTGGTGTAAATAAAATTGTATCAACAGTTGCTAACAATCTACGAGGTGGAGACATCGTTTTATTACACGCTTCCGATTCGGCACTTCAAACAAATAAATCTCTACCGCTGCTCCTGCAGAAATTAAAAAGCGATGGCTATGAGCAAGTATCTGTATCACAGCTTATTTCTAACACAAGTGCAAGAAGTAATGACATAAAGTAAAACTTTAATCAGTGGGAATTCTCTCCGCTGAATTTTGAGGTGGAAGTGTTACTGTCCGCAAATAGCAGGATACAAATCCCCCATACTAAAAAGGATACAGCACCCCATACGAAAGGTGCTGTATCCTTTTTCACTCGTATATTGTTAACTAACTGACTTACTTCTTTGTCCTATTAAACGATGTAATATGAGTAACTGATATGCATTACACAATAAAAGTGGTATAACCATCAAATATAACCAATCAGTATCATTAATCCGAAGCGCCGGTACCCATTCAAGGATTGTTACGACGACCATAAAGAATAAAGCCGGTATAAACGCTTTTTTATTCGTCTCTTTACTCTTTATATAGGCTACAAGTGCTCCAAATAAAAACAACATTCCTGCTACAAGAATATTATTCCCAAACGAAACATCTCCATTTGCAACGAGTACCGATCTTAAATAAACAAAATCAAAAAGTACAAATGCAATGAAAAAGAGCTGAACTGCGTTCCAAAGAGCAGACGATCGGAACATTCCTAGTCCAAAACGATGAACTGTTAAATACGCAAAAAAGCCCATTTGACTAATTACACTAAAAATAAAACCAACGCCAAGTAACCAAAAAGAAATCATTAGAATCTCTTTACCGTCGAAATTTTGAAAAAATTCAGCGTACTTGTCCCATCCTAAAATAAAACCAATAAGGATTGTACTAATCCCTCCAAGTAGCAACGTCGTTAAAAATAGTCGTACCCATTTTCGGCTATTCACAACACATCCCCCATTATTGATATATTTCTACTTAAATTGTATCAATGACAATTTCAAAAAGCTAGCCATGAACATGTATAAATTCCTCTAAGATATTTATATTAAAAAAGAGAACTGTGTTGAAAGGAGCTCCAGCTAATGAAACGGATGCTGCTCGTTTTAGTTTCTTCACTTCTTTTTACTGTACTTGTCGCATGTGCACAAGGAAAAGAAGCGAAATCTGAATTAGATTACGATCAAACAAAAAAAATGATTGTCGATATTTTAAAAACCGATCAAGGAAAGAAAGCAATTCAAGATGTATTAACAGATGAGAAAATGAAACAAGCACTTATATTGGATGAAACTGTGGTCAAAAAAACGATTGAAGATGCGATGGTATCCGAAAAAGGGCAGCAGCTTTGGGAAAAACTATTTAAAGACCCAGAGTTTTCAGCGAAATTCGCAAAAAGTATCAGTAAAGAACAAACAGCCTTAATGAAAACTCTATTAAAAGACCCTGAATATCAGGCAGGCGTTATAGAAATTATGAAAAACCCCGAAGTAGAGAAGATGATGCTACAAACAATGAAAAGCAAAGAGTATCGTCAATATTTACAACAAGTATTAACAGAGTCCGCTGAAAGTCCACTCTTCCAAACTAAGATAATTGATATCATTAGCAAAGGTATTGAAAAAGCCGAAAAGAGCGGCGGCTCTGAAAAAAAAGAATCTGGCGGAGAAGGCGGTTCAAAAGGCGGAAGCAAAGAGCAAAAATAAAACAACTCCTTGCACATAGGAAATTCCCCATCACCACATACAGGATGGGGAATTTTTCTACTTGCATAAATTTATTTTTGTTTAACTGATGTTCTATCAATAACTTGCTCAGCTATCGTCCGATAGATGACACCCGTTTTATGTGTATCCTCGTATACCGATGGCGCAAAATCTTCTTTATTCCAATCTGGTTGCTGAAGTGGGATTCGTCCTAATACATCTGTTTGTAATTCTGCGGCTAACTTATCTCCTCCGCCTTTTCCAAACACATACTCTTTCTCACCGGTTACTTTACTCTCGAAGTAAGCCATATTTTCAACAACCCCAAGAATACTATGTTCAGTACGAAGTGCCATAGCACCTGCACGAGCTGCAACAAATGCCGCTGTTGGATGAGGCGTTGTTACAATAATTTCTTTACAAGATGGTAGCATTGAGTGAACATCTAAAGCCACATCCCCTGTACCTGGTGGCAAGTCTAATACTAAATAGTCTAAATCGCCCCATTCCACCTCTGTAAAAAAGTGATTTAACATTTTACCAAGCATTGGCCCTCTCCAAATAACAGGAGCATTGTCTTCTACAAAGAAGCCCATTGAAATTACTTTTACCCCTAAGCGCTCCACTGGAATAATTTTATCGCCTCTTACGATTGGACGCTTTTCGATTCCCATCATATCAGGCACACTAAAGCCATATATATCAGCGTCAATAATACCAACTTTCTTTCCTAAACGAGCTAATGAAATCGCAAGGTTTACAGAAACAGTTGATTTACCAACTCCGCCTTTTCCACTTGCAACTGCTAAAAATGTTGTTTTAGCATGCTCTGATAATAAAGATTGACTTTCTTTCTCTTCTTGCGGTGGCGCAAACTGCGCTAGCTCTTCCTCTGTAAATTCAGCGAAACGCAAACCAACCGTTGCTGCTCCAAGTTCTTTCACAAGCTTCACAATAGTAGCCTGCAATTGCATTTGTTCAGCAGTCCCTGTTTTTACAATTGCAATTTTAACACTGACATGCTCTTTCTCAGGCTTTATATTTACCTCTTTAATTGCATTTGTTTCTTTTAATGTTTTATGTAGAAATGGATCATTAATCCCTTCAAGTGCCTCCACTACTTGCTCTTTCGTTACCATAATCAGCCCAGCCCCCTGTATGAAAAATAAAGTCATGTTAAATAAATTGGGTTTATTTATTTTCATTTCCAAAATAAATGCGTTTACATTTCCAGTATAACATATTTTCCGAAAACTTCGTTAACGAGAGGAACTCAAAAAACCCTCCTTACTCAGGAGGATTTCCTTTTTCCGTAAAATAACGTAGTATTCCCCGGTATATCGCAGCTGCAACCTTTTGCTGATACTTCTCTGAATTTAACATATATCGTTCATTTACATTCGATAAAAAACCAGCCTCAACTAAAGCACCTGGTGTTTTTGCATACTTAAGTAAATAAACACGGGAGATTGTTTTAGCTGAGCGGTTCGTATTTTCTAGGCTAGTTCGCAATTCAGCCTGTATAAACTTTGCTGCACGCTCATTTTCAATTAAAGACCGATAATAAAACGTTTGTGCTCCCTTCGAACTACTGCTAGGCAAAGCATTTAAGTGAACACTCACAAAAAAGTCTACATCCGGCTTATTAATAATCTCTACACGTTTTTTGAGATCTTCTGCTTTGCGCCTACTATATGACTTTGTGTCTTTATCAGCTAGATCATAATCTCCCTCTCGCGTTAAAATAACTAAAGCACCTTGTTCTTGCAAATAGTCTTGTACCATTTTTGTAATTTCAAGCGTAATGTCTTTTTCTACAATATCTTTACCACCAACCGCCCCTCCATCTGGTCCACCATGTCCGGCATCTAGTACAATTACTTTTCCAGATAAGGGTAAATTCCAAGCTCTCCACGATTTTGTAATTTGAAATTCTTGTTTTACCAAGAAAAACAGTACAACCGCAGCAAGCATAAAAGAGATAATTCGAATTCTCTTCATACCTTTCCTCCTCCAGCTAGTCCCTCTAATTACTTATATGGGACAAGAGGAAAGTTTATGCTTCTCTTAATGCAGCTTTAAACGATATCTTCTTTCACCCTTTTCATACCCTTCGCGCCACCATGAACTAATAAACTGTTCACAGGACTCATACAGCAACTCCTTATCGTTTGATTCTATCTCCCGCATGGTCATGCTTGTTAAAAATTGAAACAACATTTCTGTTAATTGCTGCTCCTCTTCTAAAGCTCTATATTTCACATCAAAAAAAGATTCACCATAATAGCCAAATTTGCTATATCTTGCTCCTAATAAGTACGATTCAATTCCAAGTTCAATACAATAATCCTCGTACTGTCTGTGCAGCTCTTTCATATCGAAGGCATCACGAATATTAGATCTTAATGTTTTTAATGATAGTTCGCGAAGCATCTTCCGTTCATATTTCAACTGCTTTTCTTTTTGTTTTTCTTGTAAGCTAACAATGACATTCATAGTACTTATAAACCTCCCTAATACGTATTAGTCTAAACTTCTAAAGATGAAGCATACGTAAGAAGGCAGCACTAAAATATTCCAAGCAATAATAAGGGGACTAAAAATAATTGAGGATAATTATATAAATAAAAAACAATATAAAACCTTTCTCTGCCCCATGCCAACCAAGTTTAAACAAAAAGAACATACGAGTGCAGGTTACCTTTTGTTCTTCATAGCAGTGATTTATATTGTGAAAAATCAAAATGAATTTATCCCGTAAGCTCACGATGGGTGGAAGTTTCACTTTATATAGTTCCATTAGGCATATTGAACTCCCCCCACCTTCACTTCGTTTAGAGGAGGGGGGTCTTACTGGTTGAAATAATAAAAAACCCCAGCCAATAGACTGGGGTTTGAAGTTCGCAAAAATTAACGTTTTGAGAACTGAGGTGCACGACGTGCGCCTTTAAGACCGTATTTTTTACGCTCTTTCATACGTGCGTCACGAGTTAATAGACCTGCACGTTTTAATGTTAGACGGTATTCTGGGTCAGCTTTTAATAAAGCGCGAGAGATACCGTGACGAATAGCACCAGCTTGACCAGTGTATCCACCACCATTTACGTTTACAAGTACATCGTAGTTACCTAAAGTTTCTGTTGCAACTAGAGGTTGTTTCACTACTTCACGTAATGCAGCAAATGGGATATAGTTTTCAAAATCACGACCGTTAATGATAACGCGTCCTTCGCCTGGAACTAGGCGTACGCGTGCTACTGAACTCTTACGACGTCCAGTACCATAGTATTGTACCTGTGCCAATGTAAGCCCTCCTTTAATTAATTATCCGCGAAGTTCGTAAACTTCTGGTTTTTGTGCTTGGTGTGGATGCTCAGCTCCAGCATACACATTTAATTTTTTAGACACTTGACGTCCTAAACGTCCTTTTGGAAGCATGCCTTTAATTGCAAGCTCTAACATTTGTACAGGGTAGTTTGTACGCATTTCTAGAGCTGTTCTTTGTTTAAGTCCACCTGGGTGGTTAGTGTGACGGTAGTAAATTTTATCGTTTAATTTATTACCTGTTAAATGAATTTTCTCAGCGTTAATAATAATTACATGATCACCCGTGTCAACGTGTGGTGTAAATGTTGGTTTGTTTTTACCACGTAAAATGGATGCTACTTCACTAGCAAGGCGACCTAAAGTTTGACCTTCAGCGTCAACCACATACCATTTACGCTCAACTTCGTTAGCTTTTGCCATAAAAGTCGTACGCATGTGTTTCCCTCCTCGTTATCTTTTCCATAGAAAAAATCTATTGTTTATCTTAAACACGATTTCCTTCCGGGGCTAATCGTGGTTTTAGAAACAATACCATATGTTATGATATCCTTTTGAGTTTCTAATGTCAAGCAAATGTTACACCAGGATTAGTTGTTATAGTTTACCTGCCATAAATAAAGCCCGTGCCCTGGCACCATCTTCCCGGCAAAACGACGATCTTGTTTTTTTAAAATCTCTGGAATGCTGTCAGGAACCATCTTTCCTTGTCCTATGCTAAGTAGTGTACCAACAATAATTCGAACCATATTATATAAAAATCCATTACCTACAAAACGAAAAATTAACTCATCATCTTGTTCCATTAAATCTATTTCATAAATTGTGCGCACTTTATCCTTTTTGTCAGTTTTTGCCGAACAAAACGAAGTGAAATCATGTGTTCCAATAAAATAAGAAATTGCTTTTCTTATAGATTCTATCTCAAGCGGATATGGATACTGGTATACGTAATTTCTACGAAATACATCAGCATTTTTAGATAATAATACACGGTAGCGATATTCTTTTCTCTCAACACCATAGCGTGCATGAAAATCTTCTGTTTTTTTCTCTACTTGCCTGACAACTATATCGTCTGGCAGCATCGTATTTAAGGCATTCATCCATTGCCATTCTTCAAGAGACAACGGTGTGTCAAAATGAATAACCTGTCCTCTGGCATGAACAGTAGAATCTGTTCGTCCTGATGCCTGAACACGAACAAGCTCTCCTTTATGCAACTTTTGCAGAGCCTTCTCTATTTCTTGTTGAACAGTACGATGCTGCGGTTGAATTTGATAACCGCAAAAATTGATGCCATCATATGCAACTGTACATTTTATTCTTTCCATTTCTCTATTCTCCATTACGATCGCACCCATGCCAGAATACATGCTAAACAAAGTAAACTTACTATCGTTAACGTATCGCTTGTTTTCCAGCGTAGCTGCCTAAATTTAGAACGTCCCTCACCACTTTGATACCCACGCGCTTCCATTGCAATCGCTAAGTCCTCAGCACGCTTAAAAGCACTAATAAAAAGCGGTACAAGCAAAGAAATAACCGCCTTTAATCGATCCTTTATCGGCCCACCAGAAAAATCAATACCACGGGATGCTTGTGCTTTCATAATTTTATTCGTCTCATCCATTAATGTTGGAATAAAACGAAGAGAAATAGACATCATCAATGCAATTTCATGAACAGGAACCTTTATACGCTTTAATGGCTTTAACAATGTTTCCATACCATCAGTAATTTCAATTGGTGTTGTTGTTAACGTTAATAATGTCGTCATTAAAATAATGACAAAGAAGCGTATAGAAATATATATCCCTTGCTCTAATCCCTTTTCATGTATCGAAAACCAACCAAGCTGAAGCAGTACATCCCCTTCTTTATTTGTAAAAATATGCAGAAAAAAGGTAAACAGAAAAATCCATAAGATTGGTTTTAAGCCCGAAAGTACATAACGAATCGGCACTTTTGCAAAAAATAAAGCAATGAGTGCATATAAAAATAAAAGTCCATATGAAATCGCATTATTTGCTAAAAAGACAACAAATACATATAAAAAGACAATCAACAGCTTCGCACGTGGATCAAGTTGATGAATGAGTGACCTACCTGGAATATATCTCCCAATAATCAACTGCTGCATGATTCATGACCACCTTTTCGTAACACCTGTACAACTTCATGAGTAAGATCCTCTAAAGATAAGGTAGCCTTCGGAATCGAAATACCAAACTTCTCTTCAATTGCACGTTTATACTTTAAAGACATTGGAAGATCCACACCGATTTGTTCTAACTCATCTGCATGTAAAAATACTTCCTCTGCTGTTCCTTGCAAAAAGACCGTTCCTTTATGCATAACCACAATTTGATCCGCATATTTAGCAGCATCCTCCATATTATGGGTAACAAGGATTACTGTAAGCCCCTGTTCCTTATGAAGCTTATAAAACATCTCCATAAGCTCATGCTGTCCTTTAGGATCAAGCCCTGCTGTGGGTTCATCTAATACAAGCACTTCCGGTTCCATCGCAAGTACGCCTGCTATTGCAACACGTCTCATTTGTCCACCACTTAACTCAAACGGCGAACGCGCTAATAGCTCTGGATCCAATCCTACAATCTCAATTGCATCCCTTGCCTTTTGTCTTGCCTCTTCTTCCGATACTCCAAAATTTGAGGGTCCAAAACAAATATCTTTCTCAACTGTTTCTTCAAATAACTGATGCTCTGGAAATTGAAAGACAACCCCTACTTTTTTTCGTAGCGGCTTTAATTTCTTTTCTTTCTTTTGTGAGGAAATCAAATGCTCCCCAATTTGGACCGTGCCATTTGTCGGCTGCAATAAACCATTTAAATGTTGAATCATCGTCGATTTGCCGGAACCAGTATGACCGATAATGGCATAATACCCCCCACTTGGAAACGACACGTTTACATCATAAAGCGCGCGTCTTTCAAATGGAGTTTTATATTGATAACGATGCTCTACTGTTTGGAATGTAATCTCCAAAGTTCGTTCACCAAGCTTTCCATTGTAAGATGCGTATTTTGCAGTGGAATCTCATTTCTTTTTAATAATTCTGCTATTTTCACTGAGAATGGTACATCTAATCCGATTTCCCTAAGCATATGAGAGGACTTGAAAATTTGCTCTGGCGTACCTACCTCTAATATTTCTCCCTGATTCAAAATGATAACACGGTCTGACTGTGCAGCTTCTTCCAAATCATGCGTAATCGATAACACGGTAATACCTTTTGTATCCACAAGCTTCCTCACCGTTTCAATTACTTCACGTCGTCCTTGTGGATCTAGCATCGATGTTGCTTCATCCAATATTAAAATAGATGGTTGCAATGCTAGCACACCTGCAATTGCAACACGTTGCTTTTGTCCACCAGATAACGAATGAGGCTCTTCATTAAGAAACTCTTCCATTCGGACCATCTGCAGCGCTTGATTCATCTGTTCTACCATCTGTTCCCGAGGCATCCCGATATTTTCAAGGCCAAATACAACATCATCTTGCACTGTTGTCCCAACAAATTGATTATCTGGATTTTGAAATACCATACCTATTTGCTTTCGAATATCCCATACCGTTTCTTCAGATAAAGTCATTGTATCATTTACAACAATCGTGCCTGATTCCGGTAAAAATAAACCATTTAATAATTTTGCAAGTGTAGACTTTCCTGAACCATTTTGTCCAATTACAGAAACCCATTCTCCCTCATATAAAGAGAATGATACGTCTTTTAGCACATAAGAAGTTGCCCCGGGATATTGAAATGATATATTTTGCGTGCGAAGTTTCTCTTTTTTCAATGCAAGGCACCCTCTCTCATTACTTCATCAAGTTAGCCTATTTTCTATATTTAAAAAAAAAGGGCCACGACCAGTTACTTGAAAAGAACTGTCCTGCCCTTTTAATTATCATTATACTAACTCGATAATTACCATTGGTGCTGCGTCTCCGCGACGTGGACCAATTTTTGCAATACGAGTGTATCCGCCTTGACGCTCAGCATAGCGTGGAGCTACATCAGCGAATAATTTTTGAAGTGCATCTTGACCAGTCTCAGCATTAGCAACTTCATTGCGGATGAAAGATGCAGCTTGACGGCGAGCATGAAGATCTCCGCGTTTACCTAAAGTGATCATTTTTTCCACTACAGAACGAAGTTCTTTTGCACGAGTTTCTGTCGTTTGGATGCGCTCGTTGATAATTAAATCTGTAGCTAAGTCACGTAACATAGCTTTACGTTGCGCACTTGTACGGCCTAATTTTCTGTATGCCATTCGTAGTTCCCTCCTTTGTTGATGAGATTAAATCCTCAGTCGTCTTTACGTAAGCCTAAACCTAATTCCTCAAGCTTATGCTTAACTTCTTCTAAGGATTTACGTCCTAAGTTACGAACTTTCATCATATCTTCTTCTGTTTTGTTCGCAAGCTCTTGTACAGTATTAATTCCTGCACGTTTTAAGCAATTATAAGAACGAACAGAAAGATCAAGTTCTTCAATAGTCATTTCTAGAACTTTTTCTTTTTGATCTTCTTCCTTCTCGACCATAATCTCAGCATTTTGTGCTTCATCAGTTAAACCAACGAAGATATTTAAATGCTCAGTTAAGATTTTGGCACCTAAAGAGATAGCTTCTTTTGGCCCGATGCTTCCATCCGTCCATACATCAAGCGTAAGCTTATCATAATTTGCCACTTGTCCGACACGTGTCTTTTCCACTTGGTAAGTCACACGTGATACTGGAGTATAAATAGAATCAATAGGAATAACTCCTATTGGTTGATCTTCGCTTTTATTTGCATCAGCTGGCGTATACCCACGGCCACGCTTTGCAGTTAAACGCACGCGGAAATGCGCATCTTTTGCTAACGTCGCAATGTATAAATCTGGATTTAAGATTTCAACATCACTATCGTGAGTAATATCAGCAGCTGTGACAATACCTTCGCCCTGTACATCGATTTCCAACGTCTTCTCTTCTTCAGAGTAGATTTTAAGAGCTAACTTTTTCAAGTTTAAGATGATCGTCGTAACGTCCTCTACTACGCCCTCAACTGTTGAAAATTCGTGTAATACGCCATCAATTTGGATAGCAGTTACAGCGGCACC
>NZ_KB895626.1:0-11731 GCF_000374885.1 Bacillus sp. 105MF
GAAACTGCCATGACAATGCTTGCATTGAATCATTCTTCTCTCATTTTAAATCTGAAATGTTTTATCTTAATTATTATCAAACAAAGGAAGAACTAATTCAAGCTATTGAAACATACATCTATCATTACAACTACAAACGATTCCAAAAAAGGCTTAACCATCGAGCTCCGATTGAATATCGAATCTCGATGGCTGCATAGTCTTTTTTTACAGCTGTCCACTTGACGGGGGTAAGACCAAATCAGTCTGTCCAAAATCAAAAAGAGTTCATCCACAAAGTGTTTGGACTTATAGCATAAAATACGATTTCACTAGGAATCTACTATTATCCGCGTTCTTCTTCATATATTTGCACCAGAACCCAAACTATTAATATCCAAAAATATCTACTTCAGCTGCTGAAGCATATCCATTTTTCCCATTCGTTACTTCTATTTTTATATATTTCGCAGAAACAGGGTCAAATGTTGCAAATTCTTTTCCTCCAGTACTTTTCCATGTTCCAGACGATACTTTTTGATAGTTAGAGCCATCCATGCTTGTATAAATATTGTATCCTAAAATACGACCATTCTCCGACCAATCTTGTCTTGGGAGACATGATAATAGGGTGATGGTTCGTATTTGACCGAGGTCTAGCGTTAAATTGTATGGATATTGATTCGGTGTACTCCATTGACTATGCCAAATTGTATTTAGATTGTCATCAATTGCGTTATTTGCTGGATCGCGCCATGATTCCTCACTGTTGGCACTCGCCTTCATTATTTTTTTAGATAATACAGCAAGTGGTTTAACAGGTTTAGTATCCGTCGCTTCCCATATAGGTGCAATTAATGTTGGATTATTTAAGGCTTCTACTTTTTGTCTCGTTTCTTGGGTTGCTTTCAATCCCCATTGATCAAAAAACGGAAGTAAATTTTGTTTTGCTACTTTCGATGTATTGTAAATAAATGCTTGTATTTTATCTTCGTCCGTTTTTGAAAGTTGATCTTCTGGTAACTCTCGATATAGTTTGTGAAGATTTGGATAAAAATCATCGCCATATGCTAAATGAAGCTGCCAAATCATAACAAGTTTCACAAACAAATCATCAATATTTTTATATTCTTTATTTGTTTGTTTTAAGTATGCAAAGGCTCTATCATAATCTCCCTCTTTTTCTAAACGTGTTGGTTGATTCGGGAATAATTGCTTTTGTGCAGCTAAAGAGTATAGATTAACAGTTACTTCACCCATACTTCTTAAATCATCCCAAGTCCATGGGTATTGTTGTCTTGCATGTCCCGCTTCATGCATTTGGCCCCATCCAAAATCATTTACATTTAAAGCACTTTTAATTGCTTCGCCAGCAGTAGTAAATACGGCTCCATCCCAACTTGCATACATACCCCACTCTTGTTTATTAGGATTTTCTACAAAAGCCCAAATACGCTGAGTTGAACGATGTAACGGATTAGGATCTGTTTTAGATAATCCCGATATTCTGTCTTGCGCTTGAATCATTTCATCATATTTTTTTAATAGAGGCACAGGATTCTGATCTACAATATATTTATTGGCACTATCACGAGTAACAGTAAGTACTGCTCGTTCTGATTTCAATTGTACCGCATGTGCATCTGGATATTTGTTCATCATGGCAATCCAGTCTTCTTTCGTGTGCTTCCCTAATTCAAAGAATGGGACAGGACTACCGCCTTGAGTTACTTTCACGTTGATTGTTCCGGTGTCTTGATAGTTATCAAATCCTAATAAGCCACCGTTTGGAGAAGAGATGGTATTAGAACCAGGAGAAATGTCAAATTCTTTTCCCCATTCTTTATCATATTGATGTGTCCCAATAATCGCTCTAATCTTTTGCGTTCCCGATACTTCAATTGTAACCTGTTCATTTGGTTTTACATAGATTCCTGTTGGCATATAGTTTTTTTGCTCACTTCTTCTTTCCCTTTTTGCTTCACCCCAAAAACTACCTGTTCCTGGAAGATTGAACTCCCTCTGTTCATATTGCGTTGCAGTTTGTGCAGTTTCAGCATAAATATTCAAACTATTTATAGCGATAGGTGTAAATAATGTCGTTGTCAAAATAGCAGATGCTATAAATACTTTCTTTGTTTTTTGTAATCTACCATTCTTTCTTCTGTTCATATAAATCAGTCCTTTCGTTCAAATTCGTTATAACGTTCATACGAAATACCAGTTTTCTTACTAATTCCAAAAGTGGATTTATTAAATGCATACTTATTTTAAACAATGGTGATTATATTTTTGGATGAATACGCAAAGACGGAGAAGTCTAAAAATAATAATTATTCTCTTAATTATTCCGGATACATATTACCTCCATTTATTTCTTAAGTCATACATAAATCACTCCTCTAAGTAGAATTTTAAGATAAATGTCTTATCTCAAAATCCTTTAACTAATATTGGAATTACATATTAAGTATAATTTAAGAATGAAGTCATACAATTGAGAAAAATAAAAACATTAATAATTAACATGTATGTAAAATATAAGGTGGTAATTAAGTAAATAACTTGCCACATTTGAAAATTATTCTAATTCGGGTGTTTTTGCCCATCCCCTGAAAAGGAGGAATAAGATAAAATGTGTAAGAGATAGCTATTTCTATCTAAAACTAATTATAGAAATAAAATACAGATTATGACCTATTTTTACACGTGTTTCGGCTGAACCCCGTTAAATATCCATACAAAAAACCAGAGATATGAGTGGCTATGCATGATATCTCTGGTTTTTATGAGTTTAACACCTTGTACTTTTTATAAAAATCAAAACTTGTAAGCCAACTGAACATGTAAAAGATAACGATTTAATCCATACCAATGGGACTGTTCCAGCCCCTGATCTTTGAATTTACTAAACTGCTATTCAATTTTTCCGCACTCTTTCAATAGTTATTTTCCAAAGATTATGTCTACAAAATGTAATAACACACGACGGTGTGTACTTTCGACTTGTTCACTGTTTCCATCTAAGTGTTATTTCCTGTGTCTATTTTATTGACATCACATCAAAAAATCTATTTGTTATTATTTATACACAATTTTAAAATACGAATAAGCAGTTAATACATAATACCCAAAATAAATTATGCAATATACACCACTACTAATTAAAATAGGAGCAATGATATTATATATAGGCATATTGCTTATTATTGGTATAGCAAATAAGCTATGAACAAGTCCGACTATCAGAGGTGAAATAAAACTAAAGCTAACTTGTTTCGAAATTGACTTTCTTACCTCTTTTTTCGTAACACCTATCTTACGAAGAATCTCATAATATCTCTGATTAGCATACGCTTCAGATAATTGTTTATAATATATAATTGAACCTGTTGCCAGTACAAATATAACCCCTAAAAAACTTCCAATAAATAACGAAGCTCCATACAGTTGCATAAAATCTACTTTTGTTTCAGATTGTCCGAAATAATACCCTGCTACAACTGTACTAACTGCGGTTAAAGCTGTAGCGCTTAATATAGCAATTGTTGCAAGTAACTTGGCATTTCCTTTTACTCGATATAGCAATTGTGAAATGTTTAGCATATTCATACCGTTATAAAATATTTTTCTTTTGCTTCTAATTTTCTTTAATACAATAACTGTATAAGACGTGAATAGAAAGTATGTCCCAAGAACAATTGCAAACAAAATAAAAAAAGGGATTATATTAGGATCCATAAAAGGATTCATAGGGTCCTTAGGGTTCTGCACAAGTTTTACGGCTTCACGGAAAAAAGTTGCTAAAACATAACCTAATCCGATTGAAATAAGGCTCATGTATGCCATGATTCTAGATCCTTTTGGCATACTTTCACCTTTATGATTGGCTTGAAACATTTCAATTAATGAAAATTGATAAATTACGCGAGAGTTTTTCCATGCTGTATATAATAAAATAGCTAAAAAGACGATAAACGTGTCTATTATTGCCTTTATAGATAACTCGAACGCAATTGGTACATTTAATTTCATCAAATCCATTAGCAGTTCTAAAAATAACTTAAAGCTCATACTACCAATCAGTATTCCAATTACTAAAGCTACACCTCCCATTATCATGGTTTCACAAAATAACATCGTACCAATTTGTTTTTTAGTTATACCTAGTAAAGAATATAATCCTACCTCTTTTTTACGTTTTCTTATAAAAAAATTAGTAGAGTAAATAATAAATATGGCTATAAAAATAATGAGAATCACTTTTGAAGATTGAAGAACGCTATTAATCATTACATTATTAATCATTTCTTTTTTTATTTGAGTACTATATCGGAGTGATGCAAATATAAAATAGATAAGCATACTCGAAGCTAAGG
Organism: Bacillus sp. 105MF; assembly: GCF_000374885.1. Lineage (NCBI taxonomy): Bacteria > Bacillati > Bacillota > Bacilli > Caryophanales > Bacillaceae > Bacillus > Bacillus sp. 105MF. Next base: position 4,359 of record NZ_KB895626.1, read on the forward strand.
ATACAAAATAGAGTATATACTCTTTAAATTTACGCCGTATATTACGTTGAACTATATCAAATAAAGTCATTTATCTTAACCTCCAGAAATTATTGATGCAAAATATACAAAGTAGTCTTTAAAGTTCCGCTGTATGTTGCAGAGGGCAATGCTAGATAAGGTCATCAGCCCTACCTCCAGAAATTGAAGACATTATATCAACGACTTGTTGGAAGAATTGTTTACGTGTTAATTCTCCACGATGTAACTCTTTATATAATTCACCGTCTTTAATGAAAATAACTCGTTTACAATAACTTGCCGCAAACGCATCATGCGTTACCATTAAAATGGTTGAATTATCATATTTATTTAATGACTTCATACTTTCTAATAAATCTGTTGCTGATTTAGAGTCGAGTGCCCCAGTTGGCTCGTCCCCAAAATCATACTCGGCTTCGTAACGATGGCACGTGATGCCGCACAGCGCTGTTTCTGTCCACGAGATACTTGATAGGGGAACTGGACTAAAATATGATCAATGCCAAACTTCTTCACGATTTCAAGAACACGACAATCAATTTCACTTGCCTTTACTTTAGATAGCGCAAGAGGCAACGCAATATTTTCTTTTACCGTTAAAGTATCTAATAGGTTATAATCTTGGAAAATAAAACCTAAATGATCGCGGCGAAATAACGCTAATTTATCATCATTCATCTTCACAATATCTTTTCCATCAATTAAAATCTCACCGTTCGTCGCATTATCAATTGTAGAAAGAACGTTTAATACAGATCCTGAAGGTCCCATAATTCCAACGAACTCTCCTTCTTTTACTTGTAAGTTAATCCCTTTTAACGCTTCAAGTTTATTTCCGCCTGTGTTATACACTTTTTTAATATTTGTTGCTTCTAACACTGTTTTCATCTCTATCTCTCTTCTCCTAATATTTATAGCACGCTAATTTTCTTAAATCCCGATATCTGATATATCAGGATAAGGGGAATTGAAAATTTTGAGTTAGATGGGCATATCATGAAAGTCTTTATTTGAAAAAAGAGTGAATACTCGTAGGAACATTCACTCTTTGGTGAAAGCATCTTACTATCAAATTACACTTTTCACTCTTCTTATTCATATCGTAGACAATCAATTGGATCCAATTTAGCTGCTCTATTAGCCGGAAGGATACCAAAAACAATACCGATTGACATAGATATTCCAACTGATAGTAAACCAAGGTTCACAGAAATAACAAGTGGCCATTCACCTAGGGATGCAGCTATCCAAGCAAAGAAAGTACCTAATCCAAAACCAATTCCTCCGCCTAATGATGTTAAAATACAGGCTTCGATGAGAAATTGTATTAATATTTTCCCTCTCGTTGCACCAAGTGCTTTTCGAACACCTATTTCTCGCGTACGCTCTGTAATGGATACAAGCATGATATTCATCACACCAATACCACCTACGATTAAAGAGATCCCAGCGATACTAGCGAATACCATTTTCATCGTTCGCGTTGATTCTTCTATCTCTTGACTATATGCTTTCGTATCTTCTACTATAAATGGATGCTCAAATTCCGGTGATTTCAATTCATTTAATACAGATACAGCTTGTTTCTCTACAGTTTCTCGCTCACTAGGAGCAGATAATTTAATTTTCACTGTATCATACTCCTCGATCCCCGAAACCAACGGTGCATTGTCAATTGCCGTATATCCCTCATACAATTTAAATTGCCGCTGAAAACCGTCCGCATATTTGTACACTCCGACAATCTTATATGGTTTTCCTTTTATATCTATATATAAATAATCTTTCCAAGTATCAAATAGCTTTGTAAATAAATCTTCACTGAGAATTACAACAGGGATTGGTTTTTTCAGTTCATCCTCTGTTAACTCACGCCCATGTACCATTTTTATTTTATAGTCCTGCATAAAATTACCTGTTCCCACATTTAAACTAAAGGAAACATCTTTTGACCCGGTATATGCTTTTACGTCCATTTGTATTTTTGGGTATACATCTTTTACACCTGGTATCACTTGTAATTGCTTTACCATGTCTGGTGTAATTTTCGCTTTCTCTGTTGGAGAATCAGGATTGACATATTCTATATTGATTTCATCCATATGACGGCTCTCTGCAAGCTCTTTTTGCATCTTTGCAGTCTGTCCATCACCCATTGAGATAATCGTAATAATCGCACTGATTCCAATAATAATTCCTAGCATCGTTAAAATGGATCGCATTTTATGTGCAAAGATAGAAGATATAGCCATACGTATATTTTCATTTGTATTCAAATTCAATCCCTCCAATCTTGGACAATATTTCCGTCCCGAATGACAATTTGGCGTGCTGCTGCTTCCCAAATTTCACGGTCATGGGTAATCACAATGATTGTTGAGCCTTGTTTGTTTAATTCGTAAAAGAGGTCCACCATTTGTTTACTTGTTTTCGTATCAAGTGCTCCCGTCGGTTCATCGGCTAAAATGAATTTCGGGTTATTTACAATTGCGCGTGCCACAGCAACACGCTGTTTTTGACCACCTGACAATTCATTCGGTAGGTAGGTAGCACAATCAGCTAAACCAACTTTTGTTAAAGCTTGTAATGAACGTTCGCGTCTTTCTTTTTTATCGAACCCTGCATAAATAAGCGGTAATTCAACATTTTGCATTGCTGTAAGTCTTGGTAGTAACATGAAGTTTTGGAATACGAATCCAATCTCTTTATTCCGAACATGTGCCAGTTCTATTTCAGACATGTTTGAAATGTTTTGACCAGATAATTCATACATACCTGTCGTTGGTTTATCTAAGCAACCGATAATATTCATTAAGGTTGACTTACCAGAACCAGATGGTCCCATAATAGAAGTAAAATCTCCTTGATTCAGAGTTAAACCAATTCCGTGTAATATTTGAATGGACTCTGCACCATTTTGGAAAGATTTTGTGATGCCTTGTAAATTAATCATTGAGTGACAACCTCCATACCATCTTTTAAGTTTTCTTCAGGTTTAGAGATAATTTGTTCTCTTTTTTTCACTCCAGAGACTTTTGCTTCATTATCTGTTTCGAATTCAACAGTAACAGCTTGTTCTTTTGCTTTTCCGTCTTTTACAACGAAAACAACATTTTTGTCGCCTTTTTTCACGATGCTGCTTTTCGGAACGATTGTACCAGTTGCTTCACCTGATTTACTTGTCACGTATACGTGGAAACCGTTTTGTAATCCTTCACTATTGTCTAATGTGATAGTGAATTGATAATTAGAAACAGTTTTATTTTCGTCCATGCTTTTTAATGATGTAGAGCCAATTTCTGTTACTTTTCCTGTCCAAGTCTTACGAGCCACAGTTTTGGATGAAACCGTTACTTCTTGCCCAACTTTTACGCTCGCAAGCTCATATTCAGAGAGTTGACCTTTTACTTTAAATGGACCAGCGTGACGAAGTGTAATTCCACTCATACCAGTTTTTTCATCAGCATTTTTAACGATATCGTCAATTACACCATCAACAGGACTCGTTATAGAAAGTGTGTTTAATTTCTCTTTTGCTGCTTTAATCATTTCATCAGTTTTTTCTACCTCAAATTTTTTCATTTCAAGTTGTGATTCTAGTTGTTGACCTTCAATTTCCGATGCCTTTAATGCTTCTTGAGGAAGACCAGTATTTTTATCTTTTTGTATTTTCTGCTTCGCTGTATCAATTTGTTTCTGATATAATGTTACTTCTTTTTGTGCGATCTTCTTTTGCATTTCTGCTTCTGTTACGCCTTGTTTGGCGATAGGATCATTATATTTAAAAAGAAGCTGTCCTTTTTTCACCTCATCACCTTTTTTGACAGCTAATTCATACGTACCTTTTGTTGAATCGAATGAAATTGTTTCCATACCATTTGGGATAACTTCGCCACCAAATTTTTGCTGATTCTCTATTTGTTTTTCTGTCACTTGATATATTTTATAGGTCTTAACTGGTTTAGGCTCCCCAGCAAACGTCATATGCGACCCAACTCCTAAACCAATTGTTATCACACCAACGATGAATAGTTTGTTTGCTTTTTTCATATTATCCTCACTTTTTCATGTATTTTATTTTGGGAAACTATAAGTTCCTTTCTTGAATAATTTGTTAACGTTTTTGAAAATGACATATAAACAATGAGATTTTAAGATCTTTAACATCTTCCCTTGTTTAAAATAACAATGCTATATAAAGCTCAGCACATACTGTGCACCATATAAAAAACCCCACTTTTTCGTTACTAGTTCTTCCTTGACCTAACATACGTATAGGATAGAAAAAACTAATTAAATAAAAAGTGGGGTAAACATTAAATTTTTATTAAACTTTTGAACTCTCTTCTTTTGGTAATCTTACTTCAAATATTGTTCTGATTACATTACTTTCTGCAGAAATCGTCCCATTATGCTGCTCAACAATATTTTTAGCAATAAATAATCCAAGACCTGTACTATCTTGTTGCTCTGTTCTAGCTTTATCACCTGTATAAAACATATCAAAAAGATAGGGTAAATCTTCTTCTGGAATGCTATCTCCATAATTAATAATTTGTACGATAACCTCTCCATTATCAACATATCCATTCATATCAACAAATTGTCCATTACCTCCGTATCGAACCGCATTTGTTAAAAGATTTTCAAATACTCGAGCTAACAATTTTCCGTCACCGTTAATATACAAATGAGGATCAACATTCAATCTAGCTTCTAAATGATGCTTCTCCAATAATGGATACACTTCCTCATCTAACTGTATAAGCAATTCACTTATATTAATTGTTTTTATATCTAACTTTAGCATGCCATAATTCATTCTCGTAATTTCAAACAACTCATCAATTAAACTTTCAAGTCGTTGCGATTTCGTAAATGCAATCGTAGAAAAATGTTTAATCTGTTCCTTCGTCAAATTCTCGTCTTTAAGAATTAAATCTAAATAACCTAAAACAGATGTTAATGGCGTTCTTAAATCATGAGCTAAGTTAACAACTAGCTGATCTTTACTACTTTCTGCAAAGTCACCTCTTTCAACCGCCTCTTTTAACTTTTCACTCGCTATATTAATTTCACGCGCAATATCTCCGAATTCATCATTTGATGAAATATGAACTTTATTTGTAAAATTACCGTTAGCAAGATGATGAATACCATTAGAAATTTCATCAAAATACTTTAAGTATGATTTTGTTAAAAAGAAAAAGAATAAAATAGATAGTAGGATAAAAGAAATCAAAAAGAAATGAAGATCTCCAAACGCTCTTCCTGTTGACCTAAATTGGTCTAAAGGATCTATATGGAGTACCATCGTTTTATAATAGAGTAATCCTTTATAAATTATATATGTTCCGCTAGCCGCTAATACCATACTTAGCGCAAACAAGGCAATCATTTTAAAACGAAAGCTTCTCAGCATTTTAGCCATTGAAAGTATAACCTACCCCCCATATCGTTTTTATTAACTTATTCTTTCTTTTATCCTCCCCAAGTTTTTTTCGTAAAGTACGAATATGCACAATAACTGTATTTCCACCTTCGTAATAATTATCTTCCCATACGTGCTGAAAGATATTTTCCACACTGTACACTTTTTTCCGGTGGCTCGCTAATAAATATAAAATATCAAACTCTTTTGGGGTTAATTCGATTTGCTCTCCGTATACATTTACCGTTCGACGCTCAAGGTCAATAACAATTCCACTGGCTTCTAAAACAGTATTATTCTCTTCTGCTTTCGGTTGATTTAACGTAAGAAATCGGCGTAGTTGTGCATTTACACGTGCAACCAATTCAATCGGTGTGAAAGGTTTCGTCATATAATCATCCGCACCTAGTACAAGACCTGTCACCTTATCAAAATCAGATGTTTTTGCACTTAAGAAAATGATAGGCATATGATGTTTCATACGAATTTGTCGTGTTACTTCATAACCATCCATTTTTGGCATCATAATATCTAAAATAACTAAATCAATTGGCTGAGATTGAATAACACGAATTGCCTCTTCTCCATCAGCTGCTTTCACAACATGGTATCCTTCTTTTTCTAAATGTATCCCAATTAGTTCAGCAATTTCAGCTTCATCATCAGCTATTAAAATTGAAATAGGCTTCATTTTATTCCCTCTCCTTTTCAAGAAAGCTTGCTTTTTTCTAAGCTGCATTCGTATTCTTTGACTCTTCTATAAAATGTATTACTCTTCATTCCTACTCTTTGCATTGCTTCTACTGCTGTTATTTTATGTTGCTTCCATTCTTGATACGTAGATATAAATTTATCATCAATCTCAATTTTTTTACGGCCAAATTTAACTCCTTTTTGAAGTGCGATTGTAATCCCTTCTTTTTGTCGTTCACGGATTCTTTTTCTTTCATCTTCAGCCATATAACTTAATAACTGTAAAATTAAATCTGAGATAAGAGTTTCAATTCCATTTAAATCTTTATATTTCATTGTGTTAAGAAGCGGCATATCTAATACAACGATATCAATTTTTTTTCTTTAATTAATTCTTGCCATTCATCTAAAATCATTTGTTTATTTCTTCCCAAACGATCTAATGATTGAATATATAAAACATCTCCATTTCTCAACATGCGCTTCATAAGTTGATATTCAGGACGTTTGAAATCCTTTCCACTAGCTCTTTCTATAAAGGTGTATTCTTCAGGAATACCTATTTCTGATGCAGTCACAAGTTGTCTTTCAATAGATTGATCTTTACTACTTACTCTAATATAAAAAAATTTTCTCATTATGGATCTCCTCTTCAACTTTAAATTTTCCGTATAATCTATAATTGTAATTGTTATAGGATATAATTATTATATTTTAGTGTCAAATTATATACAATTATTATGAAATGTTTCAAAAATGATTATGTTATAATTATGAAATATCGAAACATCATTAAATCTAACATATCAAAAAGTATACTTTTTGATATGCAACAAACCCACTATAAATAATTTACACAAGGAGATGTAGAAGGAAAATAGGTATGAATACTCAAAATCGACTAACTATTTTAACAACAGATGAAATAAACTGACTCTATAATAGACCTATTTTGGTTCTGTTGCAAAGTTTTCTACATGAAGCTACACTCTAGAAAACAGGATCTAGGAGAATCAGAAATGAGATATTTTAAAGAAAAACAATTCAAGAAAGATATTATTTTAGTAGCTGTCGGCTACTACTGCCGTTTTTCTTTAAGTTATCGCGGTGTATCTGAAACCCTGAAAGAACGTGGTATTTCAGTTCACCCAACAACCATCATGCGATGGGTTCATGAATATGGCAATCTCATCTATCAAATTTGGAAAGTGAAAAATAAATCTGCACG
>NZ_KB895627.1:0-11640 GCF_000374885.1 Bacillus sp. 105MF
CACGTTATCGACCGTCTCAGCCACCGGAATTGCGTGTAACGAGGCTACGTCTACGTTCACTGTACGTTACAACCTGGAGATTTGCCCACATGCCTTTTGCATGTGATGTCAGAAGGCTTCGCCATGTCGCTTTCACTTCATGGCGCCTCTCAGGCTACGGGAGTGGAGTCTATTCTCCCGATTGGACTTTCACCAACTAGATAATGTGTCCTTATCTGGACACGCCGATTTGCCAGCGAAGAGAGTAAAAACCATGTATTTGTTCCATCGGAACAATCTCCCAAGGTGTATTGGTAACATAAATGTTAATGCCAGCTAATCTTTTGCTTTTCTCTGAATATGTAATGCCCTTTTTACTTTCCGTATACACTTGTTTTTTCATACGCTCATGAAGTTGTTTTTCAGTTAATCGATACATAATAACTCGTGTGAATAGTTTTTTATCATTTCCAATATAACCGTCTGTTATTTCATGGACCTGTCCCGGTTTTAAGGTATTCATAGTGTGTTCTAAATCAACTTTGATGTACTGAGATTGTTTTTTTACTGCCCCATTTCGGAAATATTCAGGAAACTCATTTTTGATATACACCATATTATTTAGTTTAAGCCGCGATATATAATACACGCCTCGTTTGTCCATTTGATCTAAATCGTCCAGTGAATAATAGCCTAAATCTCGAATACATAGATCGCCAGGCCGTAATGTCGCTAAACATTCTGTTCCAAAGGTCTTATCATTATTTTTCCCCGGTTCAACTTGAAAGTTTAAAAACTGTCCGCTATGTAAATCATATTCTAATTGAATCTTTATGCCCGCTGTTTGTGCACAACCACCTGATCCAGGATACACACTAGCTAAATGTTTTGGCACTTGAAAAATCGTCGCATCTAAAATACGAATCCGTTGAAAATAGGTGATTGAAGAGCTTGGAATCACTGATGTTTCACAAATTTTATTTTTTAATAATGTGGAGAAAATATGTTTTAAAAAGCAAACAGCTTTCTTATTGAAACGTTTATTTAGTCCTTCTGGACTCATAAGAGTTCCTGTAACAGCATGAAGTTGACTACACAGTCGTACTAAAGAATCACTCGCTACCCGTTGACTAATCCAGACACAGATAGTTGCTAAATCATGCCCTGAAAACTTACGTTTCCGTTGTACAAACCCCAGTTCTCCAGCAAGTTTTTCTAAAAATGAAGGGGTAAGATGTTGATGTAATTCTTCAGCAAATAATTGTAGTTCACTTTGAATGGAAAGATTCATAAAAAACGTCATCCTTTCTGTATATTTCTACAAAAAGAATAACGTTTTTTTCGGCTTATAAATACAATTTCATTTATCTTTTTTGGTGTTATGCATCCCATTCACTTAAATAGGATGCATATTCTAATTCATCTGGATTATCATGTAACATAGAAATAAACTCCGTTACTTTGCGTAACTAATTTGTTTTCTTTGCTCACAAAGATCCAATTCCGAAATTTGTTTCCCAGCCAAAACCAATACTTCTTCGATTAATAACTCCAACTCATTTATACTGTTCTCTGGATGTCCTATTAATATATTTGTCATACGCTCATACAGATTTGCAGGCTTTATTTTCATTCGTTCAATATTAAAGGGCATCCATTTAAATGCAGGATGATGCACGTACATTTTATTAAGGCCAAACAAGGCGCCAAATATATTCTTCTCTACTTCACAAATTACATCATATAGCATGAGCCAATCTTTTCGTTTTAACAATGCTTCGCGGTTATTCCAGCGATTGCTTAGTAGAAGGTTCTCTGCAATCATCCTTTTGGAAAGTTCTAAAGGATACTTTTCAACTCTATCTTTTAACTTTTGAATTATTTCTTTTCCATACAAACTCACCCCATCTTGAATTGAAGCCACAATACATTGTTTCTCATAGTTAGTTTCGTACTTGTCCACCACATCTGAAATAAAACATTCAACTGTTACCGATAAAAAGTTACTTATCTCTAATTTGATTCCATCTTTCGTTAAATATGATTCAGACCACTCTTCCTTTTCATACGGGTGATACGACAAAATGGTTCCTCCAACATCTTGAATAGGATTTTGGCGATCTTCATCTTCTGGCGGTGCTGACCATAAAATATGCAATTCTATATCTGAGTGTTCATCTTGCCAGTTTCTTGATACTGATCCTGCCAAAAGAATTGCTTCTATTTTTGAATTTTGTTTATAGATTTTTGTCATCTCTATTGCTTTTTGCATTAAGTTCATTTCATTTCCTCCATATTTAATTATCCATTTGAACATTTTACTTTTGCATTAATACAATGTTCCTATGTATAGGTTAATAGTAATTTATTAATATATCAACCAATTTACTTATATTTCAAAAAATTCCTTAAATATAAAACACCTCATCGTCATCATGATAAGGTAAACAAATACCTCAAAACGAGAAAATTGATATCTTCAAATTGAAAATATATAAAATTCTTGTTTTGGGGTTTTATATATTTTTTAAGTTGATGGGCATGGGGTCACCATATCAAAAAAAGAAAATTGTACGTTTAGACATAATTTAGACACATTTTATCCGGTTCCCTGTACGTTAAGGGATTAGTTTGTATATTTGAGGAGATGTACTAGACAGATGTGAATTTAGGGGAATCCAATATTTTCTATTCAAATATGATAGAATGGAAATATATACAAAACGGAGGAAAAACAAATGAACTCAATCACAAAACAGTTTATTAATGATATCCGGCAAAGAAAGAACAATTATTTAGAAAATGTATTAATAGCAATACAACACCCTAAAAAAGAGCAATCTGAACAGGTCATTCAAAATATAGTAGAGAAGATGGATATGATGATTAGTTTAGTTACTACTTACATGAGGATTGAATCAGGATCTATGGAAGAATTAAAAGAACTTCAGGAAGAAATTATTCATGCTCAAGCATATATTCAAAAAAGAAAATTTGAAGAAACACAGAGATAAAACCCTGTGTTTTTATTTGGTCGTCTATGACGCCAATCTGTTATAAATCAAATTAGATGTAATTTGATCATTGTTTTGGCATAATCCATACAATTTGTTGAATACGTACAATATACGGTACCGTATCTTCAATGAGCAAATGATCTGGTTTCACATCCTTTAACTTTCCTCTTACATTACCTCTTACAGTTTCAATAACCACAAGTTTACCAATTACTGATTGTAATGTCTGATATACGTAGGGGTTAGGTACACTTACCATATTTTGTTCACTAAAGTCATTTTCCTCCAAATAACTCATTCTATAAGACTCCTTTCTAACTTGCATTCTTTCTCCTAATATATGATATAAATCTTATAAATATGCTAGAAGGATAATTCATTATATGAACGAAAATAACATTTTAATAAGGTACGTTTTCTATTCCTAAATTACTAAAAAATTATTAATATAAGATTATTTTTTAGTAATTAATAGGTACTGATATAGGGATATTTTAAATGTACATTTAGGTTATTCTTTTCAAGATATTTATCATTTTAAATACGCCCTTTATTAGAATACTGCTCATACTTTTTTTGAGATCCTTTAGTAATACGTGCGTTAAGTAAAATTGCTAACAACAAAAACACTCCATATTTTCCCCCTGTAGCTCCTATGATAATCACACTACTACAAACAAGTACAATTAATAGGAGAAACGAAACTAAATAAATACGGTTATAGTTCTTTGACATCTTCTCGTATTTTATACGTTCTTTCCTTGCATCCATCTAAATTCCTCCTTTAAATTATCTATTTCACTATAAAATAAATATCGCTCTTAAAAAGAAAACAATCTATCGTTTCAAATAATTAGTTTGTTTTTTTATCAACTAATTTATATAAGATAAAAAGAAATACTACCAATATTAAGCTTTCCACCATGATAATCCCGACCCTCTCCTTCCTTTTAACCCCATCACATCCGATGAAATTTATGTATATCCTATTATTATCAGCAACAAACAAAAAGGATCTTCCCTTCGCGTAAAGGCTGATCCTTTTCTTCGTTCATTCAACTATTTTTAGCTATTCTTGATTAATTAGAATAACAGCTGGTCCATCTACACGAATTCCACCAACTTCGATTTTTTCATAAGGCTCAACTGTAATAGAAATGATCCCTTCTCGCTTCTTTAATTCATTACTTAATTCTTTTGTTAACATTTTTTTCATGTGTGCACTCCTTCTTACTGCTTAATTTACTGTTGTTATGTAAATGAAATTTAAAATGGTTTCCTGGTCAGGAAACCATTTTCTTGTAGTTGACCATATGGTGTTATCAATTCGTTTATCAATTTTACGTAAAGAAGATAAACAATTATTATTCACTTTTTCAGTAGATGTAAGAAATTCTTAAAGATAGAGATGAGATTGATTGTTTTTTCTTCTAGAAATAATGACTTAGATATATATACCTAAAACAATGAAAGCCCTACCTCTCTTTCATCCTTACGGCTCCTTGTCCGTGCCAGTGTGAATCAGGATTGCAAAAATCAAGTGACTATTTGATCGAGTTATTTGATGAAACTTCAAACGTTCGTAAAAAGAAATTTAAATAATAAAAATGGATTAGATTGTAGAAATAACAAAAGAGGTTAATACTCTAAAAGTGAGTTGAAGAAGTTGAATGTCTTTGAAATGATTTACTTTTAATAATAATCATATTCCCAAAAAATTCAGGATATTTTTCGGGGATGTAATACATTATCTATAATGAACCTTAACAGAAACTTTTTAATTGATTTTCAGTGATCCCTTTAATTAATCCCAGTTCACTAATCAAAAATTCATGTGCGTTTTCCAACATTTTTTTTTCGCTTGTATTAAGTGCTTTTTCTTTCTTCATACGCATTAGATCACGTACAACTTCAGCACCTTCTTGTATTTCACCCGTTTTTATTTTGTCCGTGTTTACTTTATATCTTTGTTTCCACGGGAGTAATCTATCTGATTCTCCATGCTGAAAAATGTGTATGATGTGTTTTAATGCAAGTATATCAGTAACTGGACGTATACTCGAACTCAATATTTTACCCGTAGGAATCAAGACTTGCATATTACTGATTGACATTTTTATGACATAATACTGTTGTTTTTCTCCTGAGAATTCTTTTTCTTCTATGGCTTCAATTATACCTGCTCCGTGCATTGGATAAACAATGTTATCGCCAATTTGAAACATATAATCCACCTCCATATATGATAACCTTCTTAAGCTTAACATATATGTTATTTTTTATCAAATATTTAATAATATCATAAATTTATTTTTAGTGTCAATCACTTTTTCTTTAAAAATTAAATTAAGTAAAACGGCCACAAAATAATAGGGAGCGTGCCAGATTTCCAATAAAGAGAAGGGGAATTTCCCCGCGTATATTCTGAAACCTCTACTAATTAACGTAGATCAGTTTTCCCTTGAAAACGACCAAATCGATCCCGTATTTTTTTCAATCTTGTGTGGTACTCCAAAATCTCAATTCTTGCTTTTTCAGCTAGAGGTGCAATTGGTTGTAAGTCTTTTAACCCCCAATAATCCATTACTACATCAAGTACTTGATCAAAATATTGCAGCGGCCCATAGTTAGCTTCTTTTGCAATCACAGCCATTCTATTTTCAAAATCAGGCATGACAGCACCTGGCATTTTAAAATTCATAATCACATTGGCAATATGATAGCAATAATTAGGTTCCAATTCCAAATGTGTTCGAATGACGTCTCGATAAAATGCATAATGAAGAGTTTCATCTTTTGCAAGACGGCGTAATAATGTAGCAAGATCTGGATCATGCTTACTTGCAACCTTAGCTACATTATTGTAAAACACCATCGTTGCAAGTTCTTGTAGCGTCGTATACGTCATCGCTTCGATTGGTGTATGAAAATCAGGTTCAAATCCACCCTCAACGACTGACTTTCTTAATTCATGTAATCTTTTAGGGTTCACACTTCGAATGTACTGACCCCCTGTCAAGTAGACAGTAATTAAAACGCATAGTTAAGAAGCCTGAGTTCGATATTCGTATGGACTCAGGTTTTTTAATTTCTTTTGAAAACGATGATAGTTATAAAAATGAATATATTTATGTACGGCAAGTTTAACTTCTTCTACTGAACGAAATGAACTCAGATTAAAACATTCCGCTTTGAAATGACTGAAGAAATTCTCCATACAAGCATTGTCCCAACAATTCGCCTTTCTAGACATACTAGCTTTCATCTTATGTTTTTTTAGGAAATCATTATATTGGCGTGAAGTATACTGGAAACCTTGATCACTATGTAAAAGAATCCCTTGTACGTCTCGTCGTTTTTTGGCCTTGTTTAGCGTATCAATAACTAACTGTATATCATGACGATGGCTAATATGATAAGCCACAATTTCATTATTATAAAGGTCCTTTATGGCAGACAGATATAGCTTTTTCTCATTGAAAATAAGATACGTAATATCTGTTACCCATTTTTCATTTGGTTGTACAGCTTTGAAATCTCGATTTAAGTAATTCTTTGAGACTACACATGCTTCTTTTGATACAAAATAAGGTCGTTTTTTTCTGATAATCGCTCGAAGCTTCATCCTATTCATTAGCCTTTGAACTCGCTTATGATTTACAATGAGCTCGTGTTTCATCCTTAACCACACAGTTATTCTTCAATATCCATAGATACCCTTCACTTGTTTATAACATTCCATAATTTTTTCTTTTATTTTTCCATCTTCTATCTTCTTCGGAGAAGGATTGCTTTGTCTTTTTAACCACTTGTAGTATCCGCTTCTAGATACTTCCGCAATTTTACATAGTAGCTGTATTGAACGCATACCTTTGGACATTTCTTGTATCACCTCATATTTTTTGTATGCCGGTACAGCTTTCATCCCTCCTTTTACATTCCCAATAGCTTTTTTAGCATTTCGTTCTCTGTTTCTAGGTATTTGATTCTTTCTGTAGGATCCTTTGGACAATTTCTAGGTCTCCCTTTTTTTCCTCCAGTAGCCTTTCCACGTTTTTCTTCTAAACCTTTGATTCCCTCGTCTTTGAAACGTTTTACCCATCTACGTACGTTTTTTTGGGTTCCGGTGCAAGAAATTCAAGATACATGCAAGTAATCTCCTAACCTTGGACATACTGATAGTATTACTCTAGAAAAAGGTGTGTGATCGATATGGAAAAGGAAAATTTGTTCAAATGGAAGCATTATCAGCCGGAACTAATCTTATTAACAGTAAGATGGTACCTACGGTACAATTTGAGCTTCCGTAACCTGGTGGAAATGATGGAGGAACGAGGCTTATCCATGGCTCACACAACGATTATGCGATGGGTTCATCAATATGGACCTCAATTAGAAGAGAAAGTACGACATCATCTTAAAACAACAAATGATTCATGGAGAGTCGATGAAACTTATATTAAAGTGAAAGGGTAATGGATGTATGTATATCGTGCCGTTGATTCAGAAGGGAATACCATTGATTTTTATCTAAGTAAATCAAGAGATAAACAAGCAGCCAAGCGCTTTTTCAAGAAAGCCTTGGCTGCTTCTCATATTTGTAAACCTCGTGTTATAACAGTAGACAAGAACCCGGCCTATCCCGTAGCGATTCAAGAGTTAAAAGAAGAGAAACATATGCCTGAAGGCATACAAATAAGGCAAGTTAAATATCTCAATAATATAGTGGAACAGGATCACCGTTTCATTAAGAAACGTGTACGTTCTATGTTAGGATTCAAATCGTGTGAAACAGCCACTTCTATATTGAGCGGCGTTGAAGCCATGCATATGATGAAAAAAGGACAACTTAACCTACAGGTGAAGTCTGCTCAAAATGAAGTTGGGTTCATACATAAGTTATTTGGAATTGCATCATAATCTGTCATTGAATAGGCCATGTAGGTTCTATATCTCTATCAAATGGTTTTTGCACCAGAACCAGAAATTTTAATACCTCCAAGTATCAAAAGATGTTATTTGTTTCTAACAAGCTAGATTAGAAAGAATGACGTTTTCTTATGAATCATTCAAGATGAACTACAACCATTTGTGGAAGGATTACAACGATATGTTCACCTGTGGTTTTAGAAGAAATAGCCTATTCTTGGTCCATTGGAGAAGAAATGTTATCTTTGTATGTATCAATATAAATATTTCCATTTGCAGCAAGTACAGCATACGTAACATCTTTGTAGCGAAGGTTACGTTTTTTTAGTTCACATTGTAACCTTAACTCTGTCTGATTGTTTTGCCTTAGGTTTTCTGTCATAATTTCTCCATCCATAATTAGCTCGATGGGGAGTTTAGACTCTTTTTTTATCGGTATATTTAAATCTTGTTTTGTAACAGTACGATATTCAGGTTTTTTCAAAACAGATATCTTACCATTTGTTTCAACTACGACATAAAGAACTTCTTCAATGTTGAAAATACCATTCTCTCTTAATTGTTGGTTTAAATAATCTAGAGAATAGCGCATTTTCTGCATATTATTTTCTAAAATTCTCCCATTTTCAATAATGACTGTCGGATTTCCAGCAAATATTTTTCTGCCTATCCGACTTTTCATGGATATATAACTAACTATTAGAATGATAAATACTAAAATAAGAAAAGCGATGACTGCATGATGAGTTTTTACATTTAAATTAAATGCCAAATTTGCAATAATACTTCCGATAGAGATAGCACCAATAAAATCAAAGGTATTCATTTCCGCGATAATTTGCTTTCCTAATATTTTAGCTCCGATAAATAAAATCGAAAAAGATAACAGTGTTCTCAAAATAATCTCTATATGTTCAGACACAAGTAGCTCCTCCTTTTGGGATTGCATGTTCGTATTATAACAATTTATATAAGGATAGTATGTATCATTGTAAAAGAATTTATTATGTTCAATAGCATTAAATAGTTCATGTAGATGAATTAATCTCGGTTCTGTTGCCAAGTTTCTCAAAAGATAAAAAGAGACATGAATGTAAGAGGAAATATAATGATGTTGAATGTTTTGATACAGAGTACATTTTTTGAAATCGAATAAAATATGAATTATCAAAAAGAGATTGGATTCCCTTAAAGGGTATTAACTAGATAAATATGAACTGATTTGAATTACCGGGATATGTTTTCTACCTACAAAATCCTGTATCACTCTCACCTATCCAGAAAATCATAACTTTTTAAACTGGTGATTTCTTTGAGGAAAAACAATCATGTACCGACAGGTATTAATATTTTAAGACCGTCCCTAAAATATATTTTTGGTGTTTTTAAATTAAATGAGAAGTGAATATGATGTGCATTGTTTTCTTATTATCTAAATAAGAGTTTCTTAAATTACTTATATAAAAGCTAATGGACGAGTATTAATACTTATGAAGTAACTTTTATCTGATAAGAAAGGGGCATCAGATTTATGAACAACCTTAATTTCCTTTGTGAACAATTTGCTAAAATTCTTAATGGAAAAAGCAACATAAATCAGGGTGTTTGTTCTGTCTCCTTGCGTCGTAATATTAAAGTGTTTGTTCAAGGACGACCAAGCACCTCAGTGATACCGGTTGGGATATCTTTTGAATCGTTAGATCAAAATGGCAATGCGTTGAACTTTGGAGAAATCGCTATTTTACAAGAAGAAATCCCTTTATTTATGCAATCAATTGTTCAACAAGGGATTATTGTTAGCGCCTTACATAATCATTGGTTATAAATGAAACCATTGATTATGTATATTCATATCCAATCTGTTGAACCACCATTGAGTTTTGCAAAAAAATTGGCAAATTCCTTTTCAATTTTAAGTAGTTATCCAATTACTGATAACGGGAGCTAATGTTAAGTAGATCATATTTATTCATTTCCTATATCGAGAATCATGTGAACAAAAAATGCCCTCCAGCTAAGTGATCTAGAAAGCATTTTTATGAATTTCTAGATACATTGAATTCTGATAACAGGAATTATGTAAATACGAAACCCCTTCAGCAAGTAAATTGAAGGGGTTTTTTCTAGATACAGTGACTACTGATAAGTGAGATTATGTTAACTGAACAATTAGGCTTACAAATAATCCTAATTATAGTAAAATTTATAAGGGTGATAATTATGAGAAAAAGCGAAAAAGATGATTTATCTTGGAAAATATTTGAATTATGGATATCAATTCCAAGGAGTATCCGTTTAGCATTTTTGTGGTCAATTCTTATAGGATTTTCTTATTTAGGTTGGGTAAAAATCATACGTAAACTATTTGAATAAATATATTGTGACATGTTCAATAATTCCTTTATTCAAAGCATACTTTAAAACGTCAAATAAAGTATGTTTTTTGCTTATAAAACAGAAAGTGATTTATTATTATAAATAAAATATTGAATATTTGTAATATAATTATTGAGTTATGTATTTATAGAAATTTAAGGGAGATGACTATGGAGTTTATTACTTTTAAAGTAATTTGTATCTTTTTATTTTTAATGCTTATGACTTCTATAGAAGTTTTAGGATATGGAGTTCGACTTGTTGGAGCGAAATTGGCGTTAGTTGCATCGGCTTTTGCTATATATAATATTATGTCTTTAATTGCTCGATTTTCTAATATGTTTCAACAACCATTTACTGCTTCTTTGGTTGATAGTGCAGTGAAAAATGGTGGATTAGAATTATTAATTAAACAATTTAGATTTTTGTTATTAGGTTCTACTATGGGAGTAATACTTGGAGGGTTATTAGTACCATTTTTTATGAATGTTTTTTCTAAAGCGCTTGTACCTTTATCAAAAGATGGTTCGTTTTTAAACATGTTTAAATTAATAAATAGCACCAATTTGAAAAGAATGAAGAACTATTTTGTTTTAGTAAATAAAAATAATCTAGAAGGGGTAAATTTAAAAAATATATCAATTAAATTATTTGTTATTAATACAATTGTTTCTGCCGTATTTACAGTAGGTGTTATGTCTGCGTTGTATGCAACTTTATTAATTCCTGATTATGATAAAGCAGCGATGTCTTCATCCAATATTATTACTGGAGTAGCTACGATTCTATTAACACTTCTTATTGATCCTAAATTGTCTTTTTTAACTGATAAAGTTGTACAAGACAATCGTAGATATTGGGAACTTAAGAATTTTACATTTATGATATTAATTTCGAGATTATTAGGTACATTAGTTGCTCAGGTTATATTAGTTCCAGGTGCATATTATATAGCATGGTTTGCTAATTTTATTTCTTAAAATTTTTATATGAAAATCAATATATCTAAAGTAAACAAATATTTAAAAGTTTACTTTAGAAATAAGAAAAAAAGTCCTATATAAGAGGACTTTTTTTCTTATTTTTTTCCACAACTATCAATTAAATCATATTGTACAGAAATGATTTCATTTCGAATTTGGTTGAGGTGATCATGTAATGTTTTTTTAACTGCACTACCTGTTTTACTTTCAAAACTTTTATCTAGTACAATCCCTTGTTCAGTTAAGCTTTTGCATACATCATGAAATGATTCTTTATTTTTTTGAATGTCATTTTTTTGTTTTGTTATGATGCTATCTGCTTTCAATGATACTTCAGTTTCTAAAAATGTTCGTTG
>NZ_KB895628.1:0-11492 GCF_000374885.1 Bacillus sp. 105MF
AGATAGCTGTCGCATTTCTTCGTTACGTCGCCAGTCCGGTACTCATGTAGTATAAGCTACACTCCGTATCCTCCTGGCTTCCGTGCCTCGAACTGCTCGGCTCTCTTTATCATTCTTTTTTAGTGAAAAAACCTGCTGAATTTCAGCAGGTTTTCAAATTGTTATTATAGATTACTATGTGATGCTCACTTAGTCAATTTTAAGCAAATGGAAATTATTCAGTCGAAATAGATGGATCTGCTTGCTCTTTTTTCGGAATGACTTCATAAAAGTGAGACTGAATGTCCTCTAATAACGGTGTTAAGAGAGCAGCTTCTTCATATTGTTCATGCTCCTTTAATACACGAACGTAGTCTAATAATAATTCTGTGATGTCTGATTCCCCGTTTTTGCTAAGTTCACGTAATGTTACATTCGCTCCTTTTGCAATTCTTCTTCGCAAAGCAGCTTCTGTTAAACCAAGTTTAGGTTGATGGCGTAAATAAACGACACCACCAGTCATACCTGCACAAATCCATGGGCCAGGATCACCAAGAACGAGTGCGCGACCGTTTGTCATATATTCAAAAGCAAAGCCTTTAATATTTGCATGAACACCGAGATTCCCGTGTTCTTTTTCTCGAAGTGGTTTTGTGATTCTTCCCCCGATGATCATATCTGCTCCAGATAAGCGGATGCCAGCACGTGCATCAGCGTTACCTTGCACATATAAAGTTCCTTTTTGTGCACCATACCCGAATCCTTTTCCGACAGAACCGTTATAGTATGTTCCATCTTTTCCTCTTGCTTTTGTGATATAAATGCCACCGCCAAATGAGGTTTTTCCGATACCATCTTGTGCACCACCATTGACGTGAATAAATAAGTTTTCGCTATTGTAGGCACCTAATCCGTTTCCAGGAACGGAACCATTTGTGTATTTTAGTGTAATTGGTTCCAGCGTATTGTTGTCATATAATTTACTGCGGACTCGGTAGCATGATTCAAGACCACCCATTACGCGTTGATCCACACCAACACCAACTAGCTCTTTTGATTGGAAAGAATCAGTTGTTGCATAATGTTGTTGCTGGGCTGCTCCTGTTATCATGTAGGATGTACTGTCTAATGTTTGTAATAAATTTTGTAAATCTAATAGTTCTGTGCCTCGCGTTTGTTCTAGCAAATCAGAGCGACCAACAATTTCTTGTAAGTTCGTATAACCGAGTCCACCGGTTAAACGTTTAAGTTCTGTTCCGAAAGTAGTAAATAGGTGCAATAAACCTTCTACAGCATTTTCAAATTGCCGCGGAACGAAGCGACGTAGTCCATGTTCTTTTGCCTGCGCTTCGGATTCGATTTGTGTTGCAATACCAACATGACACGTATCTAAGTGACAGCCCCGGCACGTTGTACAACCGATTGCAATCATGGATAAAGTACCGAATCCAATACGGTTTGCACCAAGAAGCATAATTTTAAGTGCATCATTTACACTGCGGATACCACCATCTGCCCAAATCTCTACGTCGTGTCTCATATTTGCTTCTAATAGAGCGTTGTGTGCAGCTTTTACTCCGATTTCAACTGGAAGGCCTACATGTTGCAGTGCATGAATACGAGCGGCACCTGTTCCACCATCAAAGCCGCTAATATTAATAAAATCAGCACCAGCTTTTGCAATTCCTACAGCGATCGTTCCGATATTAGGGACAACTGGAACTTTGACCGCGACTCTTGCAAGTTGATTGGCTGTTTTAATTTCAGTAATAATTTGTGCTAAGTCTTCAATCGAGTAAATATCATGGTTATTGGAAGGAGAAATCAAGTCCGAACCAATTGTTGCATTACGAGCTTCTGCAATTTTAGAAGTTACCTTTGATCCAGGCAAATGTCCCCCTTCACCAGGTTTTGCTCCTTGACCAATTTTGATTTCAATTAAATTTGATGAATTTAACAGTTCGGCATTCACCCCAAAACGTCCTGATGCAATTTGTTGGCCGCGTGTATGTGGGTATTTACCAATCATATCTTTAATTTCTCCGCCTTCACCGTTTAAACTAATCATATTGAGACGGTCTGCCGCCTCTGCATAAGCGCGGAATGCAATTTCATTTTGGGATCCAAATGACATCGAACTAATAATAAACGGCAAGTCATGATTTTTTACGCCAATTGAAACATGCTCAGTCGGCACTGGTTGCTCTGCTTCTTTCATTTGGACAAGGTGACGAATTGCAATCGGATTCTTATCTTCTACCTCAGCTAATTTCTCCCGATAATTATCGTAAGCATTCCCTTTTGCCACATCACCAATTGCTTTCCAAATACGAGGGAATATATGAAACGTTTTTCGCATTCTAACTTTTGGGTTGTTATAATCAAGTGCCCGGACTTTAGCGTCTTCTGCTAAAGATTCAAGTGAAAATGCTACAGTGCGTGATCCTAAAAAGTTTGTAATTTGTAGTATGTTTGCAATTTCTTCGTGTAAACCAATTGAAGAGAAGAGACGGCCGTAACCACGCAGTTCATGGATACCGATAGTTGAAATGACTTTTTCAAGACCTTTGTTTAGCGCTTTATATAAATTAGAAATTGGTATCGTTGTCCCATCATTTACGGTTGCGAACATTAAATATGGATTAATAACATCTGCACCTAGTCCGTACAGTGTAACAATATCGTGTAAAGAACGGAGAGCGCCGGATCTTATAACAATGGAGCATTTTCGGCGTAATTTGTGCTCAGTTAGTTCTTGATGTACTTTAGCTGTAATCAAATGTGGATCGATCCATAAGTGTTCATTTTGATGAGCTTTTGCATCATCAAGTAATAAGAGAGAAGCACCTTTTTTAATAGCTGCTGTAGCTTCGGCACTAATTCGATTTAATGCATCTTGTAAAGTTTCTGATGCTGGAAAGGAAACAGATAACTTGTAAACTGTACTATGAATTGCAAATAGATTTACAAGTTGTTCATATGAAATGGTTTCTGAATCTTCTGAAATTGATTGTGCTAAATGACCTTCTAGTATAATCGGTGACAAAAGTTCGGTAACAAAAGTTTGCTGCTCACCACTAAACAAGCTAGGACGTTCTCCTAGTACTGTGCGTGTAGAGAAGTGTTCAATTTCTCGGTCGCGATCGATTGCTGGGTTTGTAACAACAGCAACACTTTCTTTTATAAAATCGGCAATGTTTCGTCTGTCTGTATCAAGTGCAGCGAGAGGGGCGTCATGGCCGAGTGAACGAATTGGTTCAACACCTTTTGTTGCCATTTGTTCAAGAAGTTGGATATGCTCGCGATCCCAGCCGAAAGCTACATATTGTTCTGTTTCAACTTGAGAGAGGTTAGATAGCCCTTCGACCTTTTCCATAGCTGGAATAGATAAGTTGAAATGATAATCTGAAAAATTAATACGTTGTTTCATGCGTTTATATACTTCTTCTTGGTATGTTTCATATTCGTAGAGAACGAGGGCACCTTGTTTATTCCACTTCAAACCTACTTTTTCTCCGGGAGCAAGTGACTTTGGTTCTGCTACATATTCAGATGGTGATACGACACCTGGTTCAGAAGAAAAGATATAGGAACTTTCTGTTTCTACTTTCCAAACTGGTCGCAAACCAAGTGAATCTACACTAAAAACAGCTTCATCTTTATAACGTGAAATAATGCCGGCCGGCCCTTGGGCGAAATGTCCCCATGCTTCACGAATATACGTATATAAATCTTGCATATGTGGCTCGTATAATTTAATCTCATTAATAATTGGTGGAAATAATACATCCATTGCTTCAAATAGACTGTAGTTGTAGTGAACGAGAAGTGTTTCTAAGGTGCGGTTTAAATCTTGAGAATCACTGCCTCCAGCAGTAAGTGGTACATCGATCATTTCGGCTTGATCACGTAACTTGGAAATTGTATTAATTTCACCATTATGTCCAAGGATACTAAATGGTTGCACGCGAAAAAAATTAGATAATGTATTTGTAGAATAGCGATTATGTCCAAGTGTCATTGTTGATGCAATAAGTGAATGTTGTAAATCATCATAGTAGGCAACAAGTGTATCGCCAGCGCCAAGAACTTTGTATACAACATGGTCGTGGCTTAATGAAGCAACATGAATTGCTGTATTTTCTTCAATTTCAATTGTTAAAGAGAATAGTACTTGGTCGATGGCTTCATTTTTTGTTTCTGAAAGAATAGCAATTTGCCAAAATAAAGGTTCTTCTTGTTTGCCAAGAGGACCAAGTGCATCAGAATTTATAACATCATCACTTTCGAAGAGAACGATGAAATTTTTATTGTTTAATTTATTACGAATACTGTTCTTTAAAAGAGTAGGATTTTCTTTTTTGTTTAGAAAAAAATGTCCAACGATAAAGTGGGGATGGTCCACAATCGCTGGATTATATCCACTATTTTTTAATTTTTCTTTCCAAAGGGCTTTCGGTAAGTCGATATGAACACCAATACCATCGCCTTCTCCATTAATAAAGCCAGCACGGTGATTCATTTTTATCAGTGATTGTATACAAAGATCGATGTTTTCTTTTGTTGGAACATTTTGTTTTTCCATAACGGAAACGATTCCACACGCATCGTGTTCTGTATTTGCGTAATTTCGAAATAAAGACGGTGTCCATTTATTTGTATTGTTAGGCATCCGTCAATCCCCCCTCTATTATAAAGTTAAGAATAATCTAATTATTCAAGGTGTATATTGCCTTATAAACAACAGAATAATTAATATGAATTTCAATATAAAACAGATAATTATGAATAATTATACTATTAATGTGTGATTTATGAAATAGAAAAAAGAAAAAAATAGAGGGTGGCCTCTATTTTTTTCTTTTGAGCATGTATTTTCTTATGCGTTCGCTAAAGCAGCAAATGCTCTACCGACAGCTTCGATTGTATATTCGATATCTTCTTTTGTATGTTCTGTTGTTAAGAACCATGCTTCATACTTAGATGGAGCTAAGTTAATTCCTTCGTTGAGCATAAGCTTGAAGAACTTACCGAACATTTCTCCATCTGTATTTTGAGCAGCGTCATAATCTTCAATTGTATCTGTAGTGAAGTATACAGTTAACGCACCTTTTAGACGATTTACGGTAATATCGATGCTATGTTTTGCAGCTTGTTCTAAAATTCCTTTTTCAAGCATTGCTCCAAGTTCATTTAATTTTTCGTATACACCTTTTTGTTGCAGTACTTCTAAGCAAGCAATACCAGCTGCCATAGATGCTGGGTTTCCAGCCATTGTACCAGCTTGGTAAGCAGGGCCGAGCGGTGCAACTTGTTCCATAATTTCTTTTTTACCACCATATGCACCGATTGGAAGGCCTCCGCCAATTATTTTACCAAGTGCTGTTAAATCTGGTGTTACACCAAGTAAGTCTTGAGCACCGCCGTACATAAAGCGGAAAGCTGTGATTACTTCATCATAAATAACTAGTGCGCCAGCTTCGTGAACAAGCTCATTTACTTTTTCTAGGAAGCCAGGTTTAGGTTCGACAATTCCGAAGTTCCCAACGATTGGTTCTACAAGAATAGCTGCTACCTCATGTCCCCATTTATCGAGTGCTTCTTTTAATGTCTCTACGTTATTAAATGGAACGGTAATAACTTCTTGAGCGATACTTTGGGGCACACCGGCTGAATCAGGAGTACCAAGAGTAGAAGGACCTGAACCAGCTGCTACAAGTACTAAGTCTGAATGACCGTGGTAGCAACCAGCAAACTTCATAATTTTTGTACGACCTGTATAAGCGCGAGCCACACGAATTGTTGTCATAACAGATTCCGTACCAGAGTTTACGAAACGAACTTTATCTAAAGCAGGCATTGCTTCTTTTAACATTTTTGCGAATTTTACTTCTAGTGCTGTTGGTGTTCCGTATAAAACACCATTTTCAGCTGCTGTTTTAATTGCTTCTGTTATGTGAGGATGAGCGTGTCCTGTAATGATTGGACCGTATGCTGCTAAATAATCGATATATTTGTTACCATCTACATCCCAAAAATAAGCACCTTTTCCGCGTTCCATTGCAACAGGTGAACCGCCACCAACTGCTTTGAAAGAACGAGAAGGACTGTTAACACCACCAACGATATGTTCTAACGCTTCCTTATGTAATGCTTCTGATTTTGTGAAATTCACTACAATTCATCTCCTTACAAAAATCTATGTATTATTCTAACATGTTTTTCAAAAAGACGTATTGTTTGTGATAGGAAGGGCAGTTGGGTAAACTATTCGTTGTGGTATCGAGGAAGGGGGTCCGATTATGAAATCGGTAATTGAAGTACAAGGATTACGTAAAGAATTTACAGCATATTCAAGCCGCTCTGGTTTAAAAGGTGCGTTTCGCGATTTATTAAATCGTAATTATAAAATAGTGCCAGCAGTGAATGATGTTTCGTTTACTGTAAATCAAGGTGAAATGGTTGGTTATATTGGTGAGAATGGTGCGGGTAAATCAACGACAATTAAAATGTTAACCGGAATTTTAACACCGACGTCTGGCCAAATTACAGTAAATGGAATGAATCCACATAAACAGCGAGAAGAGTTTGTGAAAACAATTGGTGTTGTATTTGGTCAGCGTTCACAGCTTTGGTGGGATATTGCGGTACAAGAATCATTTCGTTTATTAAAAAAAGTGTATGGTGTATCTGATAGGCAGTATAAGGAACATATGGAGCATGTCATTGAAACACTAGATATTGGACCATTGCTAGATAAACCGGTGCGTAAATTGTCGCTTGGTCAACGAATGCGTTGTGAATTAGCAGCAGCGTTAATTCATAATCCACCGCTTTTATTTTTAGATGAACCAACGATTGGACTAGACGTTCTCGTAAAATTAAAAATCCGTGAGTTTTTAAAGGAAATGAATGAACGTTATAAAACAACAATTTTATTAACAACACATGATATTACTGATATTGAAGCGTTATGTGAACGCGTCATTATGCTGGATGAAGGAAACATTATGTATGATGGATCATTAGAAAAGCTTCGTTCGCAGTGGGGAGCAGAAAAAGAAATACATTTTCAATTTACAGCACCAGTTTCATATCAACAACTGTTAATGCTAATGCCGGATAATCATGTAGTTTGGTCACAAGGGAAAGAAGAATATACATGGATTGCGAAAATACCCAATGAAGAAGTTATAATTTCTATGCTTATTTCCAAAGTAGTCCAAGCCTTTCAAATTAAAGATTTAAAAATTAATGAAGTGTCGACAGAAGAAATTATCCGTAATATTTATGAAGAGGGTATGATTCATGGGTAAGTATATTGAAATGATTCGTATTCGTTTTTTAATGATGCTTGCTTATCGGACAAATTACTATAGTGGAATTTTAATTTATACGATTAACATCGGAGCGTATTATTTTTTATGGCAAGCTATTTACAGTGGGAAAGAGAATATCGAAAGTTTATCGATTTCTCAAATGACAACCTATATTGCCATCGCGTGGATGGCTCGCGCTTTTTATTTTAATAATATTGACAGAGAAATTGCGATGGAAATTCAAGAGGGACGTGTAGCTGTTGAATTAATTCGTCCATATAACTACTTAGGAATGAAAGTTATGCAAGGTCTTGGAGAGGGGATCTTCCGTTTTGCATTCTTTTCTATTCCCGGTATGATCATTGTTACACTTTTATTCTCGTTGCAAATTACAACCAATTTTCAAACGTGGTTATATTTTTTTCTGTCGTTAGTTTTCAGTTTTATTATTAATACGCAAATTAATTTAATGACAGGCATGCTTACTTTTTTCTTATTTAATAATAGTGGAATTATGTATGCAAAACGTGTGGTTATTGATTTATTTTCAGGTTTATTACTACCCATTAGCTTTTATCCTCTATGGGCACAAAAAGCAATGGTGTTTTTGCCATTTCAAGCAATCAGTTATATTCCGAGTATGATTTTCTCTGAAGGAATACAAGGAAGTAAGTTGTATCAGGCTTTATTATTTCAAATGATTTGGGCAGTCGTACTTATTGTTCCAATTGTGCTGATGTGGAAAACGGCGAGAAAACGCCTAATTGTACAAGGGGGATGATGAGATGCTGTATATGAAACTGTTTTTGCAATATGCAAGCCAATATATAAAAACTAAACTAGAGTATCGCGGCGATTTTATCGTTGGATTATTATCTGATTTACTACTCCAAGCTGTTAACTTAATTTTTATTCTTGTTGTTTTCGGACATACACAAGCATTAAAGGGATGGAGTCGAGAAGAAGTTATTTTTATTTATGGCTTTTTCTTAGTACCATTTGCTATCTTTTCCGCTTTCTTTAATATATGGGATTTTAATGATCGATACATTATTAAGGGAGAAATGGATCGTGTTTTAACAAGACCGATTCATAGTTTATTCCAAATTATATTAGAGCGAATGGAACTGGAGTCTTTGATTGGTGCAGTTACTGGGATTATTGTAATGGGATATGCGTCAGTGCAGCTTCAATTATCCTTTTATTGGTACGATTTCTTTCTTTTCTTGTTCATGGTAGCTGGAGGTGCCCTTGTATATGGCGGGATATTTGTGACGCTTGCAAGTATTGGCTTTTGGTCAGATGCGAAAAGCTCTATTATGCCATTGATGTATAACATTGGGAATTATGGGCGATATCCTGTAAATATTTATAACCGTGTGATCCGGTTTGTTTTAACGTTTGTCTTACCATTTGCATTTGTTGGTGTATATCCAGCGGCGTATTTTCTTAGAAAGACAGAATGGAACAGTTATGCGTTTGCGACACCGTTTGTTGGTGTAATTTGTTTTACAATTGCAATCACGCTTTGGAATTTTGGAGTGAAGAAATACCGCGGTGCGGGAAACTAACGACAGATATACAAGTTTCATCTACTGTGGGATAAATTGTTCTTTGTCCTCATACATATAGGATGAGGTGGAGGACATGTTATGGGGACTTATTTTATTAATTTCAGCCATTGCTGTGTTAAGGAGTATTCAAATATTATGGAGCTCATACTCAGATTCGAAGCGTTTCTTTTCCTTGTATAACCTAACTTCATTATTTCTAATTTACACAACGGTGCTTATCGCATTTGGATTAAGTTATGTTGTATTAGAGGAAAGTGGATTTGCCGTCTTAAGAGAAGACGGAGAAAGTTTAACTGTCCATTCTTTCCAACTGGTAGAAGTATGCTTATATTTTAGTGCGGTTACTTTATTATCTGTTGGATATGGTGATGTAACTCCTGTTGGAATCGGACGCTGGATTGCAATTATTGAAGCGTTGATTGGATATACATTGCCGTTTGCATTCGTAGTTCGAACAGTGATAGACAATGAAAAATGAGATAACATTTGTTATAGTAGAAGGAAAAGACAAGGAGTGATAAAGATGGTCGCAGTAGGAGAAATGGCACCGGATTTTACACTAGAAGGAAGTAACGGAGAGCAGGTTAAGCTATCGGACTTTCACGGGAAAAATGTAGCACTATATTTTTATCCGAAAGATATGACACCAGGCTGTACAACAGAAGCGTGTGATTTCCGAGATGCATACGGATTATTTCAAGAAAAAGATACGGTTATACTTGGTATAAGTCCAGATCCAGTGAATAGACATTTGAAATTTATTGAAAAGCATGATTTGCCATTCTTACTTTTAGTAGATGAAGATCATAAAGTGGCGGAACTATATGATGTATGGAAGCTGAAAAAGAATTTCGGAAAAGAGTACATGGGAATTGAAAGATCTACGTTTCTTATTAATAAAGATGGTGAACTAGTAAAAGAATGGCGTAAAGTAAAAGTGAAAGGGCATATCGAAGACATCCTTTCTTATTTAGATTAAGGTTCTGCATAAGCAAGAACTGAAGGGAATTTATTATGATGTAATTACTATGAGGCATATGTCTATACACTTGTGCTGATGTTTCATACATTAAAAGGGTAGGGCATACCTCCTCAGATGATAGTATTCCAAGTGCGATTATTTCGCACTTTTTTCTATGTAAATGTATAAAGGAAGGACAAATATACATAAGAATAAGGTTAGATGAAAAATAAACTACACAGTTATAGTAGAAATATTGACGATTGACAAGAAAAGGAGTACACTCTTTATAAGAATTATAAAATAATAATCCGTATAGAATCGGGGTGCATGACGGTGGTCAAAGAAGAATTAAAAGAAGCGCTAGAAATGCTGAAAAATACGGGTGTACGCATTACTCCACAGCGTCATGCTATTTTAGAGTACCTTGTGGAATCTATGACGCACCCAACAGCGGATGAAATTTATAAAGCGTTAGAAGGTAAGTTTCCAAATATGAGCGTTGCAACTGTTTATAATAACTTACGTGTATTTAAAGAAGTTGGGCTTGTTAAGGAATTAACTTATGGAGACGCTTCAAGTAGATTTGATTATGTTACAAGTCAGCATTACCATGTAATTTGTGAAAAGTGTGGTAAGATTGTTGATTTTCCTTATGGAGGTTTGGAAAAACTTGAAGATGAAGCTGTGAAAGCAACCGGCTTTGTTATTAATAGTCATCGTTTAGAGATTTATGGCGTATGTCCAGAATGTCATAAGGCGTAATATATAATAAAGAAAGAGGTCAACGGTTACGTTGACCTCTTTCTTTATTATATAAACTCCATTTTATGCTTTATAGCTCTTTTTATTATACCTCTCATCAAACTCTTTTCCTTCTAAATTACGATCAAGCGTTAAGGGTTGATTGCAATGCATACATGCGTCTACTCGGCCGAGCATTTTGGTAGGTTTGTTACAACTTGGGCAAATGATTTGTACGGTTTTTGTAGATAACATACCAATCCAAAAGTAAACGACGGTGCTAGCGATAACTGCTAAAAAGCCAACCATCATAAAAATGGTCATAATAATAATATTTTCGCGAAAAAATACGCCTAAGTATGCAATGAAGAGTCCGATAAATACTAAACTTAATGCAAAGGTTCGAATTTTATTGATTTTGTTCGAATATTTAATCCCCATTCCCATCACGCTCCTATAGGAATAATATAACATAAAATTTTGAATTTTTGATTTAAAAGAAGTGGGGTTTGTTAAAATGATGAAAAAAAGAAATAAACGGGATGTGAAATTTTTTTATGAAAAGTATTGACCATGTATAAACTGCATGATATATTAATAACCGTCGCTGATGCGAAACGGCAGAAAGCGAAAAAAAGAAATTAAAAAACTTAGTTGACATGGAAAAATGAAGGTGTTAACATAAGGGAGTCGCCATTGAGCGGCAAACGAGTTCTTTGAAAACTGAACGAAACAAACAACGTGAAACGTCAATTTTTATTTTAGATGCTAGACAAACTAACTTTATTGGAGAGTTTGATCCTGGCTCAGGATGAACGCTGGCGGCGTGCCTAATACATGCAAGTCGAGCGAATGGATTAAGAGCTTGCTCTTATGAAGTTAGCGGCGGACGGGTGAGTAACACGTGGGTAACCT
>NZ_KB895629.1:0-11409 GCF_000374885.1 Bacillus sp. 105MF
AAGAGCTTATTCAACAATTTAATCCCACAATGGTTATTGTTGAGCATGATAAGGCATTTCAACAAACAGTTGCAACAAAAACTATATCTATATAGTTCAAAGTGAGTGATTGAAGATATAATCAGTAAATCAAGTCATTAAACTATAGGGCGCTTTAATGGAGTGATGAAAAAAGCCTAATTTCTCTACAATAAATTGAGAAATTAGGCTTTTTAATAGGAAAAGTAGGATACATATTAACAGAATGCACTCATAAATGGGAATATGATATAAGACCATAAGGTTTTCCTACTATTCCCTTTAGGGGGGAGTGCCAAGTAATGATGTTATTTGTTGTATATGAAGAATTAACTATTCTTTATAATTATAGTGCAGAGCTATTAGATAAACACTTTCCTACATATAGGCCACTTGCTGCTGCTTGAGATAATGAATGAGTAATACCTGAACAATCTCCAATTAAATACAATCCAGTAATAGTTGTTTCAAACCTTTCATTGATTTTAATCGTAGGAGCATAAAATTTCCCATCAATTCCATATAGTAAAGTATCCTTATCGATAGGTTCTCCGATAAATTGTTCTAAACGTAGCAAAAATTCTTTGAGTCCTTCAATGTATAATTGAGGGATTTCTTTATTAAGATCTCCATAATCCCCCTGTAGTGTAGGTTGTATATGATTATATTTCATCATCTTTTCCAAGGTAGGTTGTCCCTTCAATAAATCCTCCAAACGCTGTACAACAATTCGATCTCGTCCTTGGTTAATTCCTTTTATAATTGTACTCGCGTATAAATTTGCTTCTGTCAGAGTAGGGAAATAACGTGGGATAAATAACGTGAAATTTAAGTTAGAAGTGCCGGTTTTTTGTTCTCGAAAATTTTGTCCATCAGGCATAACTAAACCTTCTTCATACTTACGAACAATACGCCCTTTGGGGTTCATACAATAGGTAGTTGCTGTGAAATTGTCATCTTGATAAGAGAGTTTTGTTTCAAATGTGTCTTTTAATATTGAGCGTAATTGATGTTCTTTCATCTCTACTCGAATACCTAGGTCTACACGGGTCTGCTCCTGAGCAATTTCAAGGGAAGAGCACATTTCTTTTAACCAATCCGCCCCGGAGCGTCCAGTTGCAAATACTAATTGCTTAGAATGAACTATTCCTTGATTTGTAGTAATTTTAAAATATTGTTTCTGTTTAACAATATGTTGTACATTTATGCGAAACTGGATATCTATCTTGTCACGTAAATATTTGTAGAGTTGCTGAAAAATGTCGATCGAAAGTGTAGTGCCTAGATGCCTTACTTGTGTTGTTAGCATTTGTAAACCACATGCTTCGGCTTTTTTGGTGATATTTGGATTGTATGTGGAGTATTTTAGAATTGAATTTCCACCAAAACGACATAGGATCTTATCTACTTCATCCATTAGTTTTATAAAAACTTCTTTACCTATTTTTTTCTCAAGTTCTCCTCCAAACCCGTTTGTGTAATTAAATTTCCCTTCAGATTTTCCTAGACCACCAAAACCAAAATATTTGTCACATGCATTACAGTTACATAATTCCCCTTGTTCTAAAGGACAATTTCGATATTCTAATGGCTTACCTTTATCAAGAATTAAGATATTTTTGTTGCTTTGGGCTAATGCATAAGCCATAAAAACAGCGCTTACTCCAGCACCGATGATTGTAACATCATACATATTTTTTCACCTGCTATTGAATAGTTTGCTTGCTATTTTCCTAGTGTATAACAAATTTTCAACGTTTGGAAATGGCTCACATTGATTAGAGAGGTGAATGTTTTTTTATCTTAATTTTCAGAAGGATCACCGTATGTAATATAAAATGCTTTAAAGTCCTTTGAAAGATATATTCTCATAAAATCAATAGAGTAATGCAAAAGTGGAAGGTACTACAGCAGATTTAAATAAATTCTATCAAAAGGTCGTTACCTCCATTCGTGAAGTAGACAAAGAAACACCCATTATATTAGATTCAGGTCTATACGCCACTCCTTGGGCTTTTAAATATCTGAAACCCGTCAAGGATAATAAAACGCTGTACGCATTTCATATGTATGAGCCGTATGAATTAACAAGTCAACGAGAAAATCAAAATAAAGAGTATCAATATCCTGGGATTGTAAAAGTAGGAGATTTAGAGAAACCTGTTATGTGGAATAAAAAGGGATTAGAAAAATTTTCGCATCCTATTCACCAGTGGTCTAAGAAAAATCATGTACCATCTAATCGAATTATTGCTGAGGAATTTGGAATTAATCGTACTGTTCCAGGAGCCACTCAATATATGAAAGACCTTATTTCTATATTCAATCAAAAAGGTTGGCATCAATCGTTCTACGCATTTCGTGAAGATACTTGGACAGGAATGAATTATGAACTCGGAACAGGAAAGATAAAATGGGACGAAGAAGGTAAGCCAATACGTCAAGAGAATCCACTTTGGGATGTATTGAAAAATGATTTGCAATCTCACAAGAAGTAAAAATGTCATTAAAGTTAAAAAGGGTGGTACGGGATTATAAAAAAGAACGCAATCCCACTTTTGGGATTGCGTTCTTTTTTGTTAATAATTCAACCTGTATCACCGTCGGCTAAACTTTGTATAAGATTAGTAACTGTTTGAGTTCCAACTGAAGTATGTGTGCTTACTGCTAGAAATGTAATCAACAGCATTCCTAATAATACTTTTTTCACTTTAACGCCTCCTTTTTAAAAATTTCTTTTTTAGCTTCATAACTTAAATAGAAATATTTGCTTCCTTGTTCAAAATTTCCTTCGTTATGAAACTGAACTGCTAATGCCTCGGTATATTCTTGAACGTACTCCCATAATCTTTCTGTTTTAAAGTAGTCCATTCCTGCTAGTACTCCTTTTTCTAGTTTTTCAGCAGGAGATTTTTTGTTCATTTCTCTTAGGATTGTAAAGCGATATTGATACTCTTTGTTACCTAAGTCATTGCAGATGGTTAACCCTTTTTCAATGAGTTGGGATGCAATTTCTTCTTCTTTTAGTTTGACATGTTCTTTTGCTTTAACAAAAATTGCTTTGTAATGATGAGGCTTCTTCTCAACAACTTCTGATAAATATCGAATTGCTGAACTAGAAATATTTTGACTGGCATACATTAAACCCAAATTATGACGAACTAATAAGATTGCTTTTTCATTTTCTTGCTTTTGGAATGTCCCCATTGCCGTAATAAAATATTCTTCAGCAAGTTCAAATTCTCTTAAATGTGTACAAGCTAAACCTAATAAATTATCGCAATAAGCTGTTTTGAGTTCATAACCAGTGTGTTCAGAAAATATATCTCTAGCTTTCGTCCCATACTTTATGGCTAAGAGTGCTTGGTAAATATGATAATGATATGTTGCTAAATTATAGTAAAATTCAGCTTGTTCAAGTTCATCAGAGATGTGATTAAGTAATACTTCAGCTTTATCATAGTGCTCTTTAGCAAGATTATAATTACCGATTGCGTTAGAATGAATAGCTTTATAAAAATGATAGTAGTAAGCTAGGGAATTATCAGTTGGCATATCAAAGGATTCAATTTTATCAAAACTATTTTTTGAAATACTCAAATTATCTACTAAATAGTTATATCCGAAATCTAGCAGGTAATAGTAGAGTAATAAGCTTGAGTCTGCCTTTTTATTGGGAATAAGAGTATCAATTTCTTCTTTTAAACAATGGGCATTATTTATATTACGTGAACGTATTTCTTGATACCAATTATTTAATAGTTCTTTAATTTGTTCATTCCCCTTAACTTTGACATTCATGAAAACCCCTCCTTTTTCAAATATTCTTATAAATAATAATAGCAGGAATACAATGTAATAGAAATTAAGTTTCTATATTTCTCAACATTTGTCTAACAGTTTTATTTTTAAAGCAACAAATAACCAAAAGTTGTGTTTATTGACACGCCTCTCCTAAAAGTGGGAGCGCTGTCGCACCGTAGTGAACTTTCTCGTTCGGAACATCTGTAATCGGTCAAATCTAGAATAATAACGAAATTTCTAAGAGATTCAAATGTGGAAATATGGGGGGAATGAGGAAATCTAAAAGAGCAAATACATTAGTATTATTTTCTGGTCATACAAAAGGTATTTACGATGATCGTTGGAATGAAGATACACTATATTACACGGGAATGGGGAAAGAAGGGGATTAAGTTCTAGAAGGAAATCAAAACAAGACTCTACATGATTCTAATGAAAATGGAGTAGGCGTTTATTTATTTGAAGCGTTTGAAACAGATAAACATATCTTTATGGGGCAAGTAAAGCTTATAGAGCAACCTTTTCAAGAGATTCAGGAGGATACGCAAGGAATCAATAGAAAAGTATGGGTTTTTCCAATCCAGTTATTGGCTAAGAATGTAGTACTTCCTCAGAATATTGTTCAGATTCGACAAGAGCAAGAAATGAAAAAAGCAAGAGGATTAAATTATGAAGAACTAAAGGACCGTGCTACAAAGGTAATATCTATTAGTAACAAACGATTTACAAAAAACGAAAACATATCAGCGTAATGAATATGTAGCTGAGTTGGCTAAGAGGCGTGCACAGGGTATATGTGAATTGTGCGAACAGCATGCTCCTTTCAAAGATAAATAAGGCAAATTGTCATCGCAAGTTACATGTGTTAAATAAAAATGAAGATGTTGCGAAATTAAAGAAAAAGCTAGAGCAGAATAAAACGGGAAGATGAGATAACGCAAAAGAATGAAACGATATCAAGGAAGTGATTAGCGATGAAGAAAAAAGTATCGGTTGTTGGAGCAGTAATATTCAATGAACAAAATGAAATACTATGTGCATTACGTTCTCCTACAATGTCATTACCTAACTATTGGGAATTTCCTGGTGGGAAAATTGATGAAGGAGAAGCGCCGGAAGAAGCACTATTACGTGAGATTAAAGAAGAGCTAGGTTGTTTTATTACTGTAGGTGAAAAAATAGAAGAAGTTGAGCATGAGTATGAGAATATTATTGTTCATCTAACTACATATAAAGCATACATAGAGTCCGGTGTGCCTAAAGCACTTGAACATGCAGAACTCAAATGGGTTAATGTTAATAATTTATTAGAGCTAAAGTGGGCCCAAGCGGATATTCCGACTGTAGAGGTCTTGTGTTTATAATTTAAAATGTTGGGTCTATTATAACGAAAAAGAAACCGGATTTGTACTGAACTGCATCCCAATTGTTAATTGTGTCTAACAATTGGGGTGCAGTTCAGTAATCGGAGTCGATTTTATTTATTACATAGCGCGCCTAGTCCGTTTTAAATAGAATCAGACGAAAGTATAGGATCTACAGGATGAACCACACCAACAAACTCACGATTTCTAACTTGAGCTCTTGCTACATGAAAATAACCCCCTACATTCGCTACAATTCGGTAATGTATCGGGTCTGGCGGAAATACCGTGTCTCCCGGTAAATCCACCCACGAAAACGTAGAATTAAAGGTATAGAGCGTCTCGTCACCCGTATTAGTTCTATAGTTTCCGGATACAAGTATATCTGTAAGTGGTACATCATTACGGAATAGCTGATACGTAATGGCATCGACACTAAAAGTAACTTCATCTCCTGGAACGGCAAAAATTTCTGTACCGATTGTTGCATCTAGTTGAACGCGTGCTCTTTGTCCTGCTACTGCTTCGGTGGGAACTCATAGCTCCATAATCGTGATATTGCTCGCATTTTCCGGAACGGAAACGGAACCAGGAACTGAACAAGAAATCGCAGTATGGTTACAATTTCTTCCGTTATTTAAGCTCACGAATAATCACATTCCTTTACTTATGAATTACGCATAATACAATAGATGGAAATTTATTTCATTTCGCTTGTATATTTACCTACCGTACATGCTATGTGCGATAGAGTACCTCGTAAAGGGAGGTGTTTTTTGTTTAATCGAGACTTCAGACCCACTTCACACCCACTTTACACTCCGTTAATATCCATCTGTTAAAATTTTATATGTAAGGCGAAAAACAAACGCAAAAGGGGGGCTTAATAATGGTGCAAACACATTCGAACTTATACGAAATATCAATGTCAGGCGGACAGGAGTTAATGTGGTATAACGTGGAGGTCAAACAAGGTAAGCATACATACGAATTCGAAATCTACCGAGTGAGTGATACCATTTCGGTGTTTTATGTAGATCAGTTCGAAAGACAACTGGCAATAGCTAGTACCGAAGAAATGCTGATGATGTTAGTTTACGAGGAAGACAAGATGCGTTATAGAAACATCGTAGGGGATGCGGAGTGGCTATTGCTGGACGGTATACATAATCATCGAGGAATGACGAGTGAAGAGGAATCAGCGTTTTTGTACCTGAAGGAAAATGTATTGGATGAAATGGTAGCAAAATTGGAAGCGTAAAAGAGAACCGCCTATATAGGCGGTTTTTTGTTTCGTTAGTTTCATGTATCTAATGATATATTAAACTAACTGATAATGTATTTAACCAAAATACTGTGAGTAAAAAAATAAAATGAGGAAAATTAGTGTTTTACCTAATAATCTATTAAGTAAATCTACAGGAATAAAGAGTTCACCGAGTGTAATGTTTTTGAGATTATTTAAATTTTTCTTTTTTAATA
The DNA here is from genome assembly GCF_000374885.1 of Bacillus sp. 105MF. Taxonomy (NCBI): domain Bacteria; kingdom Bacillati; phylum Bacillota; class Bacilli; order Caryophanales; family Bacillaceae; genus Bacillus; species Bacillus sp. 105MF. The sequence goes on from NZ_KB895629.1 coordinate 6,669, forward strand.
AACCTTTTAACGTTTGAAAATCTATCTTATTTGAAAAAGACCAACCTGGCTTAGCTTTTGTATCTGAATTTACCTTAAAAATAACATGAATACCATAAGATTTTATACCACTTTTATTTAATAATAGAATGAACCCTAAGATGATTAACCAAGTCATTTTGAGCACCTCGCTTTGATATTTAATATTATGATATTAAATGCGTTGAGAAAGTGTGCTGTTGTCCATGAAAAATGTTGCGAATTTGTTGCGATTATGTTGAGAATAATATGATACTACTATTGATTTTGAAGGCCGAGAAGACTTTCGAAATTTTATTTTGCTAGGCACCTGAAAAATCTGTGTATCAAAAAATAACTTTAGGTCTTAAAAATGCTGTATCGTTAGAAAATTATATTACAGGATTAAAACAAGTTTTACTAAATGTGAAAAATATCCAAGAGCACCCAGCCTCTACACTAGCAACGTTTCTCGAAAAAGGAGCGTGACGGTTCTCAAAAGAAATTGAAGAAATGTATCCATCACCGAAAAATGGATTAAAATCCTTTGTACAAAGGGAGCTTTTATCTGGTAGCTAGCAAATTAAAAAAATTTTTGGTGAACTTTACATTGAGAAATATTGAAAATGGGAGTGATTGAAAATGGCATATCTATTACAAGTTGATTTTCCGTTTGAAGGTCCTTTTGGTGAAGAGATGGCAAAAGCATTTTGGGATTTAGCAAATAGTATTAACGAAGAAGAAGGGTTCCATTGGAAAATATGGACAGAAAATCAAGACACAAAAGAAGCTGGAGGTATCTATGTATTTGAAGAAAAACAAGATGCTGAAAAATATGCTGAAATGCATAGAAACAGACTTCAATCGTTTGGTGTTAAAGATATTAGGGTAAGAATTTTTGACATCAATGAAAAGCTAACCAAACTTAATCATGGTTATGTTAAATAATGAGGAATACGGCACGGCATTCTCGACAGTTGAAGTAAGGGAGTGATTATTATGAAAGGGGTTAAAAGAAAAAATATAATTATCTTGGTATGTCTATCGGTGTTAGGTGGCTTAATATTTCTTTTTACATCTAATAAAGATTCTAAGATTGACGATTTTCCTGTACCGATGTCAGCCATTTATATTAAAGAGGATAAACCGAATGTTTATAGATATTATAGTATTATTCCTATAAACGAAGCTAAGGGATGGAAATATCTTGGTGAAAATGGTCATACTATAGAATTTCAAAAAGGTAATAGAAAAATAATTATTTTGCATCTACCAGAGGATAGAAATTATTATTTATATGAAGAACAATAGGGTCAATATACTATTTGTAAGTTGAAATTTAGTGGATATTTTCTATAGAAGTTATATATAAATATTAATGGTAAGATGTTTGAATCTTAAATGTATCGAAGGATATAATAGATGTCGAAGTGCAGGAAACTCGAATATTTAGTCCTACTGGAAGAACCGGCGGACATTGAACTATAAAGAGCGTTAGCAATATTGCTCTGTAGTTTGGTGTTCGCTTTTTTATATTTTATTAATAAAATAGACAAGGAGTGTTTATGTATGAATCAATTAACTTTCTTGCCAAAGATTGATCGTAAAGCAACGCATGCTCGCTTAGAAAAGATTCTTGAAGACGTTCGTATTTATAGACAGTTTGGGATGATCAGAAATGAGGGTTACAGCTTCTTGTGAAATAAGATATTATGGCCCAACAAAAATGGTAGGTAAACTAGCTGAAGAAGTTGCTTTGGCCAATTTGGAATTGAGTAAGCGTGAGGAAAGATAAAAACGTCTATCTTTTCAGATTGATAAGACGTTAAGTCGTTTTAGTAAGAATCAGAGAGACATTATTATAAAGCGTTATGTAGAAGATGAAGAAGTATTTGACTACATGGTTTATAACGAGAGTGGCATGAGTGAGTATATAGATAGACGTAATAAGTCTATCTAGCTTTTGCTCTTAGGTTAGAAGTGTATGAGATAGAAAGTCAGTATGGAGGGGATGATCTATGAATTTTGTTCAACCTATTCGTGATCCAGATCAAATACAACAAATTAAAGAGCACCTCAAGGAAAAGAATGAGCGTAATTATATTCTTTTGGTAATGGGAATTAATACAGGATTACGTATTAGCGATATTTTCAAATTGAAGGTAGGAGACTTAAAAGGTAGTCATATTTCAATGAGAGAAAAGAAAACAGGAAAGCAGAAGCGTATTCAATTGACTCCAGCATTGAAAAGAGAATTACGATGGTACATTGAGGAAAGAGAAGATAATGAGTATTTTAAACTTAATAATAGAGAAGATTATTAAGTTTGAAATTGAGTATGATAAAAAGAAGACAATTATTAGTGATTGATATAATTTAGTTTAGATATCTTATTCGGTCATACCAATAAAGGGGATTTTGGCATACAGTAATTACATAATATGAATAGTTGTGGAACGGTTCCTACAATTTATGAATTTTTTATACCTGCGTGTTAGTTGTATTGAAGTTAGCTAGTTCTTCTTTCACTATGTTTAATATCACATTTTTGCCTTCTTCATTAAGGGTAGCTAAAATACTCCTAAGCAAACTAATAAATAGTTAGAATTGCTCCTGTCATTTCTCATGGAAGTTACTAAAGAAAGTATGTTATTAATTACAGATTCAAAAATTAGTGCATTATTATCAATATTAAATGAAAGCTCCTCCTTGTTTTTTTGATCTTTCCTTTCGATTTGTTTATGTAAATCTCTCATCCATTTACTTTCAAAAGTTTTTTTATGAATAAGCTGGTCTCCTTGATAAGCAGCATTTAAAGGGTGCCGCTGTTTAGTACATAATGGTGGTATGATTTTCCTCTGAATAAGGAACTTATTCAGCTAACGGGCGCTTTAATTGAACAAACTGCTAAAGCTAAAAGGATCTTCAATCAGAAGATCCTTTTAATATGCCTATAATGAGACGTTATGTTAACCTAACCTAACATGACAATGAGAATAGCTGGTTTTAAAAATATTTAGAAAATCCAGTTGATGGCATATCTACTACGTGTTACGATATACTTGTAGTAAGTCACACTTGATACTGACACCACTGAATAGTTAGGTTGCAAAAAAATTTAAGAAAAATAGTGGACACTTTCTACTCGGTGATACAATATACATGTAATAAGTAATACTGAATAGATTGATTTCCCAAAAGTTATTTAGTAAAAATTCACCTTAGTACTCTGTTATACTGAATATAAGTCAGACAAAATAGAGGAGGGAGAGGAGGATCTAAACATGGAAAATTTAACTGAAATGCTGAAGGGTTCGCTGGAAGGCTGCGTGCTGGAAATCATCAGCCGCCATGAAACCTATGGCTACGAGATTACCCGCCGCCTGAACGAGCTTGGGTTTACCGAAGTCGTGGAAGGAACGGTCTACACCATCCTCGTGCGATTAGAAAAGAAAAAACTGGTGAACATGGAAAAAAAACCGTCAGATATGGGGCCGCCCCGCAAGTTTTACTCACTTAATGAGGCTGGCCGCCAGGAACTTGAATTGTTTTGGAAAAAATGGGATTTTGTATCATCAAAAATTAACGTCTTGAAGTCAATCTAGCTTCATAAGATATTACGTCCGATATTTTTGGAGTGTCTTGTTCAGCTTTATAAAAAAGGAGGAAAAATAACATGATGGAAATGTTCAAAAAAATGATTGGTGATAAAAAAGAGTACAAAATGATGATGGCACGGGTTGGAGCCCTGCCAGAGGACTACCAGTTTGTATTTAAGAAAATTCAAAACTACATGTGGAATTTCTCAGCGGGCAACGGGATGGATATGCTACACATACAGTATGAATTAATCGAGTTGTTCGAAGCCGGTGCGGCGGAAGGTAGACAAGTGCTGGAAATCACTGGGGAGGACGTGGCGTCCTTTGCTGACGAACTAGTGGCAAACGCTAAAACCTATGTCGCCAAGTATCGTGAAGATTTGAATCAGAGTATCATGAATCGATTGAGAAAAAAATAAATGCAATAGATAATACCAACTGATTAGCTGATTACAAATGTGAATTGTCGCCATCGCTATTCAGTTATATTTTTAACTCTGTACTAAGTAATACGGATTATCAGTAAGACTAAATAGGAGAGTGTAGGCAATCTAGCTTCGCAAAACATTTTTTATAAGGAGGAAAAAAGTATGAGCAATGCAGCGATTTCTGTAAAAGGGTTAAAAAAAATCTTTTAAAGACAAGGAGGTCTTAAATGGGGTGGATTTTGAGGTGCAGCGTGGCTCCATTTTCGCATTGCTGGGCTCAAATGGAGCGGGCAAGACGACGACGGTCAACATCCTCTCGACGCTGGTGAAGCCAGATGGCGGCGAAGTAGGTATTTGCGGCTTTGACGTACAGCGTCAACCGGGTTATGCTCGCCAGAGCATCAGCCTGACAGGACAGTTCGCAGCTTTAGACGGCATGCTCACCGGGCGGGAAAACCTGATGATGATAGCCAAGTTGCGGGGAGTTTCCAATCCCGCTCAAGTCGCTGACAATCTGCTTGCAAGATTTAGCCTGACCGATGCGGCCAACCGCCGGGCGGACAAATATTCCGGCGGGATGAAGCGCCGGCTTGACATCGCAATGAGCCTGATCGGGACGCCAGCAGTCATTTTTCTCGACGAACCGACGACAGGGCTTGATCCCGAAGCGCGGATTGAAGTTTGGGATACCGTCAAGGAGCTTGCCGGCGGCGGCAC
>NZ_KB895630.1:0-10438 GCF_000374885.1 Bacillus sp. 105MF
GGATGTATTTATATCGTGCCGTTGATTCAGAAGGGAATACCATTGATTTTTATCTAAGTAAATCAAGAGATAAACAAGCAGCCAAGCGCTTTTTCAAGAAAGCCTTGGCTTTTTCGTACATTTCTAAACCTCGTGTGATAACAGTAGATAAAAACCCTGCCTATCCTGTAGCGATTCAAGCGTTGAAAGAAGAGAAACATATGCCCGAAGGCATAAAGATAAGGCAAGTTAGGTATTTCAATAATATAGTGGAACAAGATCATCGTTTTATTAAGAAACGTGTGCGTTCTATGTTGGGGTTTAAGTCATTTAAAACTGCAACTTCCATATTGAGTGGTGTTGAAGCCATGCATATGATAAAAAAGGAACAGATTGATTTACGGAATCAGTCTGTCCAAAATCAAAAGGAGTTCATCCACCAAGTGTTTGGACTTATAGCATAAAATACGATTTCACTAGAAATCTACTATTATCCGCGTTCTTCTTCATATATTTGCACCAGAACCTGCTTTTTTCAAACTTTGAAACAGAACCTATAGGACTCTATTTATATAGCAAGTTCGTTTACTGTTTATCGAGAATCCATTAACTTTGAATAAAAGTTATTTTTAAGCCCCTGTGAACCAATAAAGAGCAAAATAACTTTCTTCCGTTTCCATAACAAAAAATACATCATTCCAGTCTGGTTCATAAGCATATGCACACCTGATTCCATTACGAGGAAACTCGATAGGTTTGATATAAGGAGAATATCTGTTTCTCACTTTTGTAAATTCTTCTTCGGATATCATTTTCAATTCTGTCCTAATTCTCTCTTCGAATTCCTCCATAGTCATTTCTATCACATTTTTTCCTTTATACCAAAGCCAATGTGTATCTCTCCGTTCTATGAATATGCATTGTACTGCAAACTCTTCCAAAGTATTAATACTGTCGTATTTATTTTTTCTTTTGGTATGTTCAAAAACATATATTGTCTCTTCACATCCCCCTATTAATTCATCATCTTCAAATACAAAATATTTCACACTTACCAACTCCTTAATTAATAATTTTTTGCTCTTTATATATTACTTCTTGCCAAAAATATTATTTAGTCCACTAAGTAAAAGTGCCAATCCAAAAAATAGATAAAATGTAATTTGATTTACACAAACCAATAAACCTATTGCAGATAATATCATCAAAAATCCAGCCTCTTTAAATACACTCTTGGCTTTTATGAACCCAAAGAATCCTAAAATAGAAAAAAATGTTCCCATACATCCAATTATAAGACCTTTTTCAGCTCCTTCTAACCGTCCCATCTCATACGCTAGTCTTCCTAGAAATAAAATAACTAGCGAACATAGTAATCCTAACAATGCACCGATAAGTCCTAATACATCTCCACTTGTATGCTTCAATATAACTACCTATCCTATTCTTCAAATTATGTATATTTTATATCTGTAATATAATTGCTATCTATGTATAACACCTTATTATCTTTATCGATAACTCTTAACTCATTTCGAAACGTATCATAATAATGTATATGACCAGTCTCCAAATGTATTCTTTGCTGTTTATGATAAGAAATGCTTACTTCTAGATTTTCAGACATTGCCCCGCACACAACATCATTGATTTCTTCTAATTGTTGCTCATCTATAATAGGCATCGGTATTTCATTTTGTTTATCGTATATTTCATTTAGTCCTTCAAATTGCTCTTTTATTGCTGAAAACGGCGCCCATCTCATCATACCTCGATCAATCATGACTTGTATTCCTCCTTATGCCTTATGACCACCTATTTTCCCGTTTCTTTCTCTTTGAGTTGCCCCTTTAATGTAGCTAATACCTCTCATAATTGAATTCTTTCCATGCTTATGACGGATAGCGTCCATTGTTTTTGCTAATTTCCTTTGAGCATCTTTTCTTGAAGTATCTTCAAACAAAGACATTTGAATCGCATCATCCCTGGTCAAATTCTTTAAAGTTATATGTATTTGTCGTACGGGATGACCAGAATGAAACTTTTTTAACAACTGTAAACACGTTTCGTAAACCTCTTCTGTTAAACAAATCGGCTGTTCTAGGGTAATTGCTCGCTTAAATCCTCCACAGATATATTTGCTGTAGCCTATTCCAAGCTCAACCGTCCTACAGCACTTATCCATAGATCGTAAGCGAAAACAAGTTTCCTCAATCTGTTCTAAAAGAAGTAATTTTAATTTATTTAGACTAAAGCAATCCTCTAATAAGATTTGCCCTTTTGTTATGGACGTACTTTTAGGTATGTATTTATTAGCAATACGGCTTTCATCGATACCAAATGAATAACGATGTAACTCTTCACCTTTTACCTTTCCAAATCGCTTGATTAAACGCTCTTTGGGCGTGTTTGCAACATCCTTCAAGGAAAACAGTCCCATGCCATGTAAAGCGTCCTGGGTCGCTGATCCGATTCCCCATACATTTTTGAGTGGCTTGATATTCCAGAGTTTCTTTTGAACATCTTCGTATGTCCACAATGTAATTCTAGAGTATGAATGCTTACTTTCCACATCCAGGGCAACTTTTGAAAGGAATAAATTAGGCCCAATTCCAATAGACGCAGTTATGCCCGTTGTATCATATATTTCTCTTTGAATCCTTTTAGCAATTACAATGGGGTCCCGACCAAATAGATGCGCTGTTTGTTGCATGTCTAGAAAGCACTCATCAATTGAATAAACGTGTAGACCTTCTAATGCTACATATTTCGTGTAAATTTCTGTGATCTGATTTAAAATTTCAACAAATCTTCTCATTGTTGCATTCACAATAATAATATTTGGGTCTCTTGGTATCTCGTATAATCTGGTTGCTGTAGAAATCCCTAATTTTTTCAGTTCAGGAGTGGCAGCCAACACAATAGATCCATTTCGATTTACGTCTCCAACAACAGCCAATTTCACTTTTAATGGATCTAAACCTCTCATCACACAAGCACAACTGACGAAAAATGAACATAAATCGATACAGAATATCATTCGATTCATACATTTTGAGTAATCGAACATCATTTCACCCTCAAAAACAGAACGTTTGTTCTTATTATAAACCTTGTTTTTCGGTTTATACAATCTTTTTGTAAATAATTTTTATTATCAATATGGTACGTGAAATTATATGTAGTTCCTCAAAATTCGACTCCTGAACAATTTGATGTCTCTTAACTTATTAAACTCGTTTTCATTTCTACATAAACTAAGAAAAGCTCAAACCCTTGTGTACTAATGGATTTAAGCTTTTTATTTTATAGGAATACTCGTTGCAACAAGTTGCCATTAGGATAGTGTATCAGCAACTTGTAGCTATTACTATGAATGCTACATTCTTCAAAATTATTACACATTTTTTAGATTTTCTTTATATTATTCTATGCTTTGTTTCAAATTATAATTCCATATTTATGAACAAAGGTTTAGTTTTATGGAATATTGTACAAGCTATAAGTAAGATATTCTTTATTAGGAGGGATTCCTTATGTTTGGTCTAGGAAAAAAAAGAACTCCATTTGGTGACTATTTAGATCGTAGAGGAATTAAACAACAATGGTTAGTGCAAAAAACCGGATTAAGTAAATCATTAATAAGTGATTTAGCGAATAAAAAGGATCGTGTTCCCACTTTAACATCCGCAACTAAAATCATTAAAACACTAAGAAAGTTTGATAACCGCATTGATTATCATGATTTTTGGGACATCAATATTTAAGATTCCTAGAATATGTGGTCCATCACGAACGTTCTCATAAATACATTTTGTTTTACAGCATATTGCTCTAATTTAGATTGCCGATAGTCTAACAGTGTAAAAAAGATAATCACTGGAACAATAGCATTCTGTCTTTTATAGATATCTGTTATATGGCCATATAACTGTATTTTATGTTCGTTTGCTTTCATGTGTTGCATCTGATCTATTTCAACGAAATGAGGAACTTTATCATCAAAATAAGTTGCATCTGGAATAATTTGATGTCGCTGATCATTGATTGAAAATTCAATAGGTCTTTCTGTTTTCCATTCTGGAAACCCTAGCCACATCCAGGATTCGTTTCTCATTAACATATGGTGTAATTGACTATTTTTCTTTACTGTCCTTGTAATTCCTAATAAATCACGTCCTTTTTTATTTAAATAATATACATGTTCACGAGCTATTTTTGTGATGTGGCAATATGGAGTCAAATCCTTTAATACACGATTTGCATTCCGAATACTTCCTAAACAGTGAATGGCTTGTAATTGTCTTCTGGTTGCAAAGTCTAATTTACTCAAAGTGGATAAAATCTCGATTTGTCTCGCTTTCTGTTTGAGTGTTTGATGCTTCATATTGTTTCACCACCTTGTATTGCTTCAGTAAATCCCACATTTCTTTATCCTTCAAATAAGGTACCTGAATTTCTTCTGTACGATCTGTCTTAAACAATGCTCTTCCTGGAAGGGAAGGTAAATCCTCAAGCCCTGGTTCATCCAAAGCAACTTGAGAGGCAATTGCTGTAGGTAACCGAAACCCTAATTTTGCATCAGCATTTTGTTTAATTTGCCTTGGTAATGTATCCGAAGTAGGATATTGAGTGCAAAATATAAGCCGGAACCCTAAACCTCCTCCAACTCGTGCAATTTCAGATAACATCTCCTGGCACATAAATAATAAATCCCGTTGTTTTTTAGGTAAGCCTTGTGTAGGACAAAGGTTTGCTCCTTCATCTACTATGATGAAACAGCGTTCTCTAATTGATGTATCTATGATATTGGTCAAATAAGAATTCTTCATTATCTCAATCTGTCTTAGCATATTTTTACGTACTTTAGCCAACATTTCTAACGCTTGTTGTGGGTTTTCAGCTACTTCTACTACTTGGGACAGATCCTTATAAGGACTAAATTCTAGACCTTCCTTCAGATCGATAATAAAAAAACTCACATGTTGAGGCTGTTGTAAAATTAAACTTGTCATCACATTTTTTAGAAATACTGTTTTTCCAAAACGCGTCATACCCGACACGCACATATGCGGTGTGCTCTCAAAGTCATGATAGATGTACTTATCTAACGATTTCCCCATCATAACACGCCATATTTGCTCCTTTAACAAATCCTTAGACCAATTCCACCTTTCAGGTATTTTTTGCTTAAATACCCGAATATGAAGCTCTCTTTGATGAAACGATATTTTAACAGGTTTGTAGAGTCCTTCTTCCAATACTTCATCTAACTTTTTGATTAGCTGACTTGGGACACCAAGTGGTAACTTGTAAACATAATTCTTACTTATGTCATCTTCCATTTCCTTTATGAAAATCGGATATTGTAATTCCCCTTTATGCTGAACACAGATCTTTGTAATTTCAAAAAAGGTTGCAATTTTTTTCTTATCACTCATTCCTTTACCTTGGAAAAAATAAGCTACTGTTATAAAGGTTGCTGGAATTAATAAGAGTGATAACATTTCCTCCATACCTCCTTAAGGTAGTTGAGCCTGTATGGATGCTTAGAAAAAACACTTAAGATGCGCTATTATAATTATTTTCGACTACCAGATAAAATACTAACGTAGAAACACATCTAGTATATCCATTAGCACATACCAAACGCTCCCAATCAATAAGCATTTGAGACCCGCACGTAGCAACCAATCTGGAAGGTAAAGACCTTCCCTTTTCAGCATTTTAATCCCTAAAATAGAGACTCCTGTCACACCATACACAACTCCTAACTCTCCAATGATTGTCATGTTAATCCCATCCTTTTGGTTTAATGGACAAATTCCCTTTACGATCCCTGTAGAGTTGGTAGTCATCTAATAACTCATTCCAAGACAAAGCATGTTCATCCCCATACAGATCCTCTTCAATGTCTTGACTTAAATAATAGTACGCCCGATATTGTCCATCCAGATACACTTCATGTCTTAACATGTGGTCTCGTATAGCACAAAGATTTCCCTCTTTTTTTGTTTCTTTGTACATTTGTCTAAGCATTTTTGAAGAATACAAATAAGGTGTACTATACAGCATTTGATATTGGCTCATATCCTCACCATCCACATAAAATTCTAGATGCATTTAATACATATGATAATGGCTTCCTTTTTCGAATTTGTACCACAAAAAAGTACAAAAATACGCCATTCCCATTTTAGAATGACGTTCGACAATAATCTTTATAAGACTTCATAGCTTTTTCCAATATTTCAGTTACAAAATTAGTTTTACCTAAGCTATAATTCGTTCGATCTTTTGCGTTTTTTGCCAAATCTTTTTTTAACTGTTCATATTCAATAATAAACTGTTATTGCACTAATGAGTGCTTTAGTACAATACGGCTCCTAGAAATAATCAAACTTTATTATAAAAATTATATACTTCATTTAGAGAATTAACTCCCTTTTGATCAATCTTTTTTCAAAATGGAGTTTTTTTGTTCGCTACTAATAATGGATTAACTGTTTCTTTTTTATCAATCTTAATTATAAAGCTACAATAGATCTGTTGATTGATAATTGAAACACAAACATAAGTAAAGAGCCTATTTTATTTTATATCCAAAATAAAATAAGCTCTCTCACATTTCTATAAATATATATTTGACGATTACATCTTTTCTAATATCATTTGTCTCTCATACCACTTTGACATTTTTTCAACTGCATTAGCTGATAAACGCTTGGTTTGTCTATTGCAAAATCTGGATAACGTAGGTGCCGATATTTTTATTTCTTTTGCAAGCTCTCGTATACTTATATTATCAACATTGTGTCGCTCTAGTATTTTTTCTCGAACAACTTCTTCATCAAAAATGTCAGGTTCTTTACTAACTGTGCTTTGTGGCATATCAATAATATCTTTAGTCTTTTCACTATATTCTATTGTTGTTTCATTATTATTCTCTATTCCTAATGTTTTTTTCTTTGGTAAATTGTACATAGACTTAATTAATTCTTCTGGCGGAAGAATAGTAATATTTAAATCGATCCAATAATCTTTGAACCAATTTTTCTTATTTAAACGTTCTTCATCTAATGTACTTGAATACTCCCACTTAGAGATCACATTCTCTCTCTCTAAATCAGTAAGAACATTCTCTAAGTGTTCTCGAATGCGACTTGGTTTCCATGTAAGTGGAATTGCCATGACAGCTAATAATCCTTTATCGCCTCCAATGGAGTATGGGCGCTTTAAAGTAGAATATATTTGCCTAATTCTCCATTGCCATGTTAAATAACGAATTAAGCGTTTATGATATTTATGTCGATAACTATTATATTCAAGTGCCTTTTTAGATAATAAAGCTGTAGTATTATTTGAACCATATAAATAACTTGATAAAAAGCTTCCAGGTTTAATTCGGCAGGATTCAATACCCATATATTCATTTGTTGTATTATGTCTCCATAATACAACTGAATCTAAAACAAATAACCTTTTAATTACTTCCCTTTTTACTTTATATTCCTCATCATTTTCATTTTCATCATTTAAAACAACTACTTCGTTATCATCATTTAAATATATAAAAATGCTCGCTAAAGCAGCAATCCTCTTAGCAACCTTAATTTTATCTTCAGGTCTATAATATTCTCCCTTACTTACTTTCTTTTTAGGTACATTACACATATCCAACACTTGCTCATATGAAAATTCGATGAACTCGTCCGGTGACTGCGCTTGAGCTAGCCATTGTATAGTAATTGAATCTAATACATCCGCTGTAAGATCATCCATATTACTCATTACATCATTAACTAAAGTGTTCCACCGGGACGCTTCATCATCTTTAATTAGCTTCAAATCCTCATCCCTATGCGAAGAAAGCTGAGCTATCGCATTACTTTCTTTCGTTTCAATCGGATAAGATTTGACACCCATATTTGAATCCTCTTCAAAATGATTCTTGGAGATCCCGTCACGTAATTTAAAGTAAATTGCGGAATTATTAACCTCAAAATAATCTTTATCATCTGTTTCATCTTTGTTTTCTTCTGCCTGAATTACTGTTTCATCACTTAATTTTGGCTTGTTATCATTTTTAAACTCTTCTGTTAAAAGATGTTCAATTTCTGAATGGATTTCGTTCTTATAGTGATTCAACTTAATAGCAATTTGTAGTGAAGTTACTCCATTTTCATTCTTTTTACTAAGCCACGATACTAATGCTGAAAAAGATGGTGAAACATATTGTGAAGTTACAACCTTACTACTATCTTTTTCTACGTCTGCACTAAAAGAAGTCCATTTCTCCCAAATTGCTTTGTTATTTCCATATAAAGGTTCGGATATTAACAAAGCATCAGTAAACAATTGTGCTAATTTCTCCACGCTGTCACTCCCTCCTTTTGTACATTCCTTTCAAACAACCCAATATTTAGCGAATTATATATAAATCATTATTATTTTCCGGTTCTGTTATGTTCAAAAAAATAATGAAACACTTTTGTCTTGTTTGTACAAGTGAAATAACATTTATTATACATTACCAACCAATATACCATCAATTAATCTAACGAATTAATAACTGAAACACTTTTGGACATATTGTTAACCTTTTTTATAAATATGAAACACACTTTTTCCCTTATCAATTCTCTACCATACTCTTATATAAGCTTTTACATGAATAACACGTATATAATGAGCTAGATTCATTCATATCTATTTGAAACAAATAATTGAAACATCTTTGTCATATCCTTGACCTAAAATTCAAAAGATGAAACATTAGTTAATTTTTCTTATTTCGATTATATATTTTCAAATTTTTTTTACCATCCCATAAACTCATATATATCAACTGTTTTCCCATCTATGTACAAAACGGATTCTATATCATCCTGAAACATTTTTGCCATACCCTTGACCTTATCAAATATAAAAAACACGCATAAGCCCTTAAATATCAACGGTTTTTGCGTGTTTCTTTCTTTTTTCTCCTACATATAAAACATGAAACACTTTTGCCATATCCTTGACCTTGTAAATTTTAAAACATGAAACGGTTTTTGCCATATCCTTGACCTAATATCCTTTTCAATTCTCTTATAACCCTTCATACCACTACATTCAATGGATATTCCCATAATAAATGACTTATATATGAACATGAAACACTTTTGCCATATCCTTGACGTAAAAACATGAAACATCTTCATTTACCCCTTATATATCAACGTTTTTATACTGTTTCACTAATAATTTGACACATCTAAAACATGAAACGGTTTTTGCCATATCCTTGACACAAAAAAAAATGAAGAAAATCCTGTATCCCTTGTCACAACTGGTTTTATGTCGTGTTTCATATTCTCAAAATTCCCCTTAAAGGGGCACCTTTCAGCAATTTTCGATTTGTTATAATCAAAATTGGTATATTTTATAGTATCCTGGCATATATTTCTGAGTTTACAGGTAGGAGGTGAAAAAGATGGGAAAATCATTTATTATTCATAACCAACGTGGTCTAAATGGACAATCTACAAATGCAGTATTAGTAACACTGAAGTCTTGGCAAAAACTTGTTGAAACTTTCGAAGAGAGATACTACAGCTATAAAGATACATACCTTGAAGATCTACTGGATCAAATGACATATGAAGAACGTGTTGCAGATGTAGATGGCTTTGTAGAACAAGCGAAACCATCTTTTTCACGTCGTACCCTGTCTGCTGTTTCTGAAACTATGGGAAGGAAACATAAATTATATGGTATTACAAACGCAGATTTAGAGGTCTTCTTATACCTACACAAGAAATGTTACACAAATGGGGTTATTCCAAATGTAACAGTACATATGATGTGGGAAGATTACAAGCAATATAAAGAAGAGTTTGCTTACATACAGCATTCTCAATTCTATATTGCATTAAAAAAGCTAAGTCTACATAAAATTGTCACGATTGAAAAGGAATTAGATGGCCGATATACCATTAAACTAACTCATTTTATGAATGAAGAAACTGAAAAGGCAAACCCTTATGTTTATATTAGCCCAGTGGTATTTACAAAAGCTTTCTTTGAGCTGTCAGTTGCGGCTAAGAAACTATTCTTGGACATTGCTATGCAACAGCACAGCGAAACGACTCTAAAACGTTCCTTAGATAAACAAGATGAAAGAGGAAATACAACTCATTTTGGAGGGATGTACCGCTTTTTACATAAGAAATACCCACATCAAATCCGTGCGGTTATGACAGAATTAACAACTGCATTACCATGTACAGGGACTCCCCTATTCAAAATTTGCAAATTACAAAAAGGGGTTAAAAATAAAAAAAGATATACGACGTTATATCTATCCTTACATACAGATTTCTTATGTACAAAAGAAGCTGGAGAAGTACAGTATCGCGATCCATTCACGCCAAAGGTTACGTATGCACGAAAAGCTCGTTTTATTGAATCTGTG
>NZ_KB895631.1:0-10258 GCF_000374885.1 Bacillus sp. 105MF
ACTCACACAATGCGCAAAACATTCGGCTATTGGTTCTATAAACAAACAAAAGATGTCGCTATGTTGCAAGACATACTCAATCACAGTACACCACAAATTACACTCAAATATATTGGTATCAATAAAGAAGAAAAAGATAATATCTTAGATACATTTCAAATTTAAAAAATAAACCACTACCTATTCATATGTAGTGGATAAAATACATGGAATATATATAAGTAAGGAATTCATTCATACCTATAATAACATAATCGTACAAAGGGAATGCTTGTATACTAATCTATACTGCATTCCCTTATTGTAATTGTATGTCCACTATATTTCTATTCTTCCTTTTCTAAAATTAATAAACTGACACCAAATTTCTTGGTTTTCACCCCTTTCTGTATTCACTCCATTGTAATGTAAACTCCGCATTAAATGTCCAATCTATTAGCTGTCCACCCCCTCTGTAAACCATAATAACTTTTACAATAATTATCCCAACTGTCATAAAAACAATAATTAAATTTTTACAAAAGAAAACAACTTGATAAAAACAGGTTGTTTTCTTTTGTAGGGTACAACAAAGAAAGAGTGGAGGATTCAATACACAAACATGTCAATCAAATGGAGTAAATCGACCGATAAGACTAAACATTCTGAAAATTTAATCGCTAAGGGTTTTTGTTTACTCTTTCCTTGTTGTTACGAGTTTAACATTAAAAATAAAATAAATCAACAAAAAAATACAAAATCCTGATAAATTCGACATTTTTTCGAAAGAAAATTGCCTTACCCTCACTTAACTGTAATAAAATAAAAAAAGGAATCAACTCATAAAATAATGAATCAGTTCCTTTTTTATAATGTATGTAGAGTTTCATAATAGTAAAAAACAATATAATATTTCTTTCTATCCTGTCCATAGTATTAGCCCCACCTACGCTAAATACCCTGATAGCCACTCGTGCCATCCAACCCATTATCACTATAACAGAAAGCGCTTTCATTGTAAAGAATCCCCTAATTATTTGGGATTGATTGTCATTTCATTACCATCAGACTATAACCTAAATAAAAACAAAAAAACTTTTTTCTAATAAAACCCATACAAATGATCCATATATTGAGTACACTTCCAATACATGAATCATTTGTATAAGTTTTATTAAGAATAAATCTGAAAAAATTATATTACATAAATGCTTTTAATAAAGTTGCTACTAAAGGAAGTACCCCACCTAAGAAGGTTAAAACTGCTGTTGCAATTGCCATAATGATCACTCCTTGTATTTTTTCTGAATATTTAATTATTTATATTGTATTTTGAAATAACAAAATTAGCAACTCTTTTTAATATGCAATATTGCATCAAAACAACACATAAATTTATTTAATAATATATTATATTTTTTTACTTTTTATTTTCCTTATTCATCTATTTAACAAAAAATAATTTAATACTTAAGAACAAAACTCAAAAGAAAAAGAATCCCTTATTTCTTTTATAAAAATTGCGGAATAATGAACTTATATTACTGCTTTTAAAAGCTCTTGTACGAATGGAATGATTCCACCTATAAATTTTAAAACTGCCATTGCGATTGTCATATTGTTCCCTCTTTTATTACTATATTAAGATTTTATGAATCTCTGTACCTTTATTTTAGTAAGCGCTTTCAAAAATAGCGATGCTTTTTTGAAATATAATATTTTATATCATAGAACCCAATGTTTTACGTAAATAAAAGTATACTTAAAAAACAACATTTTAATAGCAAGGGAATACTTGTATGCTGATCTGTACTGCATTCCCTTAAGTTATGACACTAATTACTTGGCTTTTTCCCTTTTCTGGGGGCCCGTCCTACACTTTCGCAGCATAAACGTATAGGACTCAGTGGATTACTTCCAAAATTGATACCATTTCTTTTCATTACTTGCCGCAACTATCTGTTTTACCTCTTGAAGCTCTCGCATAACAGTCATAACGGCTTGATCACGATCAATAACCTGTTGTTTTTCTATAGCACTGGAATAATCTAATAATTTTTGTTGTGATTCCAATAAACTTGTTAGTTTAGTTATTTGTTCATTTTGATTCTGTAGTTGTTTTTGTTGTAACTCCACTATATCTTTTAATTCTTTCAGTAATACTTTCAAATCATCAGATCCAGGAGTTATAACAGTCATATCTGTATTCTTAACTGTTAATCCTTCCTCTTCTAAAAGAAGTTTACAAGCATCCTCTAGTGTAACTTGCGGCATACTTTTTAATTCTACTAATCTTTGTAACAACCTAACATCATAATCATCAAAAATAACCCGTTCTCGTTCATCTCTTTTAAAGGCATAACAGTTATAACCCTCAATTAATAAGTAGTATTTTTTAACCGTAGAAAGTGATACTTTTAACCTCTTTGCAACTTGAGATACATTTTCATAAATTATAGGAGCCATAAATAGTCATAACCTCCTTTTTAATATCCCAAATTCGTTATAACAGTTATAACTCCTCTATCTTAACACTTTAAATCCAATCTACCCTTTCCATAGCCTAGTTCTCTATGCATAATATTCATTGTATCCTATACTTGCTGATAGATAACTTTAAACTCTTGACCAATCACATAGTCCGCGCATTTTCCTGGCTCATGATTTTTCAGCATATAAGCCAAGACTTCCTGTCCTCACTCATGGGATTCCCCTAATAACTCTTTAATGACGAAACATATAAAACGCTTTGGTGATTATAGGATTGATTTACAAAACATACCGCAATCAATAGAAAAGAGTATACCTGTATAAAAATTAAATTAATCATTTTATTTGAATTAAATCCAATCTAGGACCCATTTTTACATGTAGCTCAGCTGAACCCCCTTATAAAGTACAGTTTATTACATAATTTCACGTACTATATTTAATTGATAAAACAAAACTCAGAAATAGAAGAAATTCTAACAAACCCAACCAATATAAAACACCTAGAAATTCAACTACAGCATACCCCTACAAAACGTAGCACACAGATATAATAGAAATATGTATTGGCAGAGTGGACAAAGTAAAATTAACCGGTATTAAGTACGATTATGTTTGTAGGACTCGTATTCTTTTTCTTATATAATAGCGCCTGTAGACGTTCTGCTGCTTCTGGAACAATTACTTTAATGCAGTGTATATATTTCTCCATTTGTTCCGTTTTACTCTTCATAGCATAGTTAAAAAGCATCGCCAAAGTAGACAGTCCTGTTTGCCTTAGACTTCCTTTTCCGATTACATGGATATATATTTGTTTTGATTTCTTTAACACGCTGTTTAACGTGCTTCTTGGTATTTGTAGCACTTCGCACAATTCCTTTTGAGTAAAGTATACAAATCCTTTTTCTATGTTCTTTTGCACCTTTAAGAAGCCAATGATATCTTGTTCCCATTCGTACCAATGACTACGTACACGATCCTCACGAGCTTTCTTATGTTTATACCAGTACTGTGACGGTGCAACTCCTGAATATGTTGCTTCTCCATCTGCCCAAATTTCTAAAATGTGATTAATAAACTCTTTACTTGCACCTTTATATTTACCTGAGAAGGAACTACGAATAGCCTTTTGAATGCTTGCATTTTTCAAAGGGCTGTTTAAATTCGTATTAAATTCATCTAACAAGTTATAGGCTTCCTCTTCAGTCTTTCCGGATGAATAGCATGCCAAAGCGAGCGTAAATAAAGCATTATCACGCCCAATTACACCTTTTTGACCTTTAATATGTGTGCATGACAGTACCTTTTGCACCCATCCTTCAGTAATTTGTGTTGTACGACTTGGTTTATTTGAAAGTACTTTAAATAAACTCCTGCGGTGGCCAATGTCTTGATCTTTAGACCATTCAATTAAATGAGCTAAATTACATGTACTGTCTGCATCCATCCATACTACATTCTCTTCGTTAGGCATACGGAAGAATCCGAAGTCATTACATGTTAAATCAACACCAGGTAATTGTTCATTTAACGCCCTCCTGATGTTCTCGCTGATTCGCTTCGCACTACGTAATCCACGGAAATCGTTCTTATTTGAAATGAATAATGGATTATCTAGCACGAAATAAGCCTGGTATCCTTTCGGGCTTTCTAGAATGACTGTAGGCATTCCTAATCGGTTGTCCATCGCGGCCAACACAATTTCTCCTGGAGTAACGTCCTTTGTATCGATATCTACAGTGAAGCAATTGATCTGCTTTAGGTTTCGTTCTTCATGCCCTTGAATTACTTTTCTGTTTCTATCAAAATACGTTCCTACTCTAAATACATTCGGAGTCCAGTGCGTTGCTTGTCCAATATGGTCCAGCACTGCTTCTTGAGAAGTTAATACGACTCCTTTTGTTCCATAATCATGAGTGAGATCTTCTTTTGTACGTGTAATAAACACAAATCTGTCGTTCATCTTGATACTAGTATCCTGAGAGTCTAACATGGCAACGCTAGCTCTAGAATTCTTATATTTATATTTTCGTAGTCCATTATGTAAAATCAATTCGATTGCTTGCTGCGCTTTATCCATGTTGAATCTCCTTTCCACTAGATTTTTGACAATAAAAAAAGGTGAGCAGTTATAACACTGCTCACCTTGAAAATTCCCTAAAAAGTATATAAAAACAGAATTTTTCCATATTTAAACGTAATTTTATCGTACTTAAATAAGGGTTTCTATCTTTACAATCCAGCACTAATTAACTATACTAAATACAGATATTTTTATATCTCTAATAACATAGTTCACTAGAACGGGCGGAGAATTTTACAGACTGATGGTGCAGTGTGTAAATGGAATACAAGATGTTGACAGCAAATTGTATTCACCGGGGAGTAAAGTTATTGACGTAACTCTACTCTTTCTGTCAGATTGAGACCTGAGAAATCTCGATTAGACAGCCGTTCTTTTTTATTTGTTTTTGTAAATTATTTATCGAATATGCTCTAAAGAGCTCTTTATATGCTTTATCAAATTGAATCATTTTTTGTAGAAAAACTTGTTGTTTCTTACGTTACAGCAAGTTTTTTTGTTTGTAAATAAAGAAATCACAACTCCAAACTACGTATAAGTAGAAAAGTAGAACTACGAAAAAGTGTAAAATTCTACTTTTCTACCTAGAATCGAAAGTTGGTATACCTTTTCTAACTTTCGCATAAGTAGAAATGTATAATTTTGCACTCATATTTTTAACGTGATCTTCTTAAAAAATGCAATTAACCCTTAATTACCAGTGTATATCGAAGACATCCAAAAACTACGCATAAGTAGAAATGCAGAATTTTCCACCTGCAAAATCACGACTTATATAAACTACGTATAAGTAGAAAAGTAGAAAAGTATACCGAAAAATCTTACGCTAAAGTATACTTTTCTACTCTTTCGATAAATCCGTTTGAAAAACATAAACTTTTCTACGGTATACTGTTGCGAATATTGTATGTAGATGTTACATTTTACTCAAAGGTATACTTATTCGGAGTTTTATGGAGGAATGTCGAAAATGACTAGACAAGCAACTACATACGTAATCGGTAACTTTAAAGGTGGAGTTGGAAAAACAAAAACAGCTACAATGTTGGCTTATGAAGCAGCTACAGTATTTAATGAGAAATGTCTTTTAGTGGATATGGACCCTCAGGGTAACGCTACAAGAGTCCTTGCTAAAACAGGTGACATTGAACAAATAGACAAGTCTATTACAGATGCATTTCTAAATCAAAATTTAGAGAATGAGATTATTCCAGTAATTGAGAATTTGGACATCGTTCCATCTAATACCTCATTTAGAAAACTATCAAAAATCTTATTTGATATGTTCCCTGAAGATGAACTTGCACAGATTACAAATTTAAAAAAATTACTAGAACCATTAAAAGATAAATATGACCGTATTTACATTGATGTACCACCAACAATCAGTGACTACTCAGATAACGCTATGATAGCAGCCGATTATTGTATCATCGTTCTACAAACACAAGAATTATCTTTAGAAGGCGCTCAAACATACATCGCTTATATGCAATTCTTAGCAGAAACATATGACGCCGATTTACAAGTTTTAGGGATTATCCCAATGATGTTACATCAAGGCAAACGAGTGGATAATAAAGTATTACAACAAGCTCAAGAAATGTATGGTGGAAACGTCCTAGATACAATCGTTAGATATCAAGAACGTCTTAAAGTTTATGATATCGAAGGAATTCATAAAACAATTAACGTTAGTGGAAATGTTGATATGTGGGATGAAAAGGCCCACCAACTATTCATTGATGTTCTTAGCGAACTTAATGAACATGAAAACTATTTTGCTACTATTAATGCTTAAGGAGGAGGCTCATAATGTCTAAAGCACCATTTCAACCTATAGTCACAACACCTGGAGGCAAAAACACTTTAAATGACAAAGGTGTGGAGATAAAAGGAACAAACGATTTTGGCCGTAATAATGAGCCTGTTAAGAAAAAGGTTATGACTCCTATCATTAATAAAGGAAAAATACCTGCACCTGAGAAACCAGATCAACGTTTAGTTCCATCTAAAACAGCTAAAATTTCACCAGCTGTTTTGTTAAAACTAAATACTCTTAAACCATTTATAAAAGAACAAGAAAGTATGGATAAAGCATCGATTAACAGCATTATCGATATGCTTCTTGAAAGCTATGTAAATACTAAGCTAACAACTCGACAGTCTGAAGGATATAAAGGAATGTACAAGCACCTTTATGAGATGTTGGAGAAAAAATAAGACACGGCAAGCCGTTAGAGATATTTATAATCTTTAACGGCTTTTTATATAGAAATATCCCTAATTATTAGTGAAAAGAAAATAAATCCATATCTTCACATGGTTTATATTGGGTTTTTTTACACTTATGACCTAATATGTTATTTAACTGTGCTATACTCTTGGTAACAATATTCCATAGGAGGATGATTATCATTAACATGCTTTTAGGTATTATTGGAGCAATTCTTTTACTCGTTTTTGTTGTCCACCCAGGTGTCCCAGATAAACGTGTCCCTCTAAAAAATAAACTAGCAGTAATCTTTCCATTGATTGTTATAGCCGGTCTAATTTCCTTGTATATATAGCTGCAACAAGCCTTTAACAAGCAACATTAAGATAGGTAGAAAAGTAGAAATGTATGCTTTTCTACCTATGCGTAATTTATAATTTTTCATTCACCAGAACTTCCACCAAGGCTTTTTATTCTCTTTTGCTGCTGCAATTTCCGCATGATATTCCTTCATTAATTGTTTTGTCTCCTGGATCTCTCTTAATGTTTTCATCAGATTCTCATCTCGTTCTTCCAATCGTTGTTCAATTCGTTTATTGGCTTGCTCAACTTGTTCATTTAACCTTTTCTCCATTTCCAACATGCTTTGATTCATTTCTTTCGCCATAACGCTGTATTGTTTCTGCAATTGTTGTTGAATATGAAATGGAATTAAATCCGCTTCCTTGGGCTCTTCTTCTTTGATTATACTTATACTTGGATTGATACTTTCTAATTGTTGCATAATAAGCTTCGCTGCTTTTTCAAGCGTTATACTGTCATGCTTACTAAGTTCAATTAACTTTTCTATCACCATAACGTCATGCTCTGTATATTCTCTCTTACCTTGTTTATTCTTCTTAATAATGTAGGATTCTCGTTGGAGGACTTCCACATACTTTCTTAGTGTGCTGTCGCTCACTTGCAAACGACTATAGACGTCTTTAGCGGTATAAATGATTTTCATATCCGACATAACGCTATAACACCTCCTAAAAGAAAATATTCCATAGCGCCTTATTAATTCCTTCAAGTAAAAAAATCTTAATAATTTGTACTTTCATTTATAGGATGCGAGCATAATCATGATTAGTTCTTGTAAGTTTTTTGAAGAAAATAGGTTTGTTATAATTAATTTAGCAATATATGTAGGGGATCTAGTTCCTGGGGAAAAAATTACTTTCTGAAGACGCCGAAGCAGTCTTTGAAGGCCGAGGGTATCAATTATTAGAAACAAAATATATAAGATCTCAAACGCCTATGTGTTCCTTGAAAACAAGATATCATATGAGGTTCGATAGACTAACTCACGCTATCGGTAAAATGATATGTGTCGTCAAGAACAAGACGCTAAAACATTTGGACACAAAACTAGCTGTACGGTATGGTCATAGTACAGTAGCTCACGAACCTATAAGGTCTGTCGTGAGAGTGGTGATGGCACACCGCAATCTTGCACGTCAGCGATACCAGAAATGGACTTCGCCTTTGGTAGCAAGAATCCCAATGGCTTTGCCAGCTTGTCTCTTTAGGGGGGAGTGTCAAATTGTAGCCTTCTATATAAGCGATTCCATCAGTGACTCCTTTTGGAATTTCTGCTGGTTTAGGTGGTTGCTCAGGAACAAAAACCTCAACATCTGCAGTATTATACGTACGTTTCACATCAACACAGAATTGCGTTTCTAATACGTCATGACTAAGTAAATAGTCTAGTGGACCTCATGATTTGTACCGTCAAGATGATGCGTTGTAACGCTATGCGTTCGCAACCCTGTTTCTACACTAACACCACAATCACATAGAATTTTAACAATCCGCTTCAAGTAATCACGTTTTTCGCATAGCGCTACAACGGATGCTCTAGGATAAGATACTGGTTTGATTGAAAAGCTAGGTGCCTCCTACACAATATCGATACCATTCCTCATAATATAGTGTTTAAATTGATCGAAGCTCTAGAGTGCTTTCTTAGAGTCAATACGTTTATACCCTTCTTTATTGAAATAGTAGATCTCTTCAAAATCATGCAATATATAAAATTGTCTTTCTGCTCATTATGAAGACACGGAAGTTACCTTCTAAGTACAATCCAAATGTGCAATTATCTGTCAAAGTGTTATTTTATTAAAATATGGTATGTGAAATTTTATTTGTAGTCTTCCAAAAAACATTTATACTTTCCTTAGATACACACTATAATAAACAACCTAGTTGCCCTAGTGACAATGTTGCTGTCCTAGTCCGTGAGATATATAAGAAGGGAAAACAGCAACACGTTAATGTTTTTGGTTATATATATCTTAACGTATAAAATCTGCAAAATAACGGCAGCCCCCTATACAAATAAAACAAAAAGGTTCGTCACTTGTTCTTTAACATATGCCGAAGAACAAGTGACGAACCCTTTTTCTTGTAAAAACCCTTTTATAATCAAATTTTTTCAGTGATTCATTTTAAAAATAATGTACTCCCCAAAATCAAGAGTTTATACTGCAGAATACAGCTTATTTTACATGTCAGCTTTGTAATATAGGCGCTCATTAGAAAAATAAAAACACTGCTCATTCTTAGAGCAATGTTTCTCTTAAAATCGACTATGAATCTAATAAAACCTCAATCTTTTCAAGAAACCAGTCATGCAACACTTGTCACTATACATGTTTTTTATCAACAAGTGTTGCAATGTATATGTATGCTATATTCCACAAAAAAAGTACAAAATTATTATTTTTATACATAAAAAGAACAGTACAAATTGCAACTTAAAGTAATCGGTACTGTTTCTTATTCATGTATTATTCTTTAAACAATTTATATCTATAAGTTTAAGATGCAGGTACTAATTTCCAAACGAGTTTCTTATCACTTACCTCAGCAAAAATCCCAGGTCTACTACTCCCCCCTTCAGGTATTACTTCTCTATAATTTAAGTATCCATTATCTTCTGCTTGAATTGTATACCCACCCTCTACAGGAGTTATCGTCCAATAAGAAAAATGTGTTATATCCCAATCTAACAACGATGATTCAGGACTATAAGAAATCCACTTAGCAATTTTAGTATTTCCAACAATCATAAAATCAGGAGATTGAATTCGATATTTCCCATTTTCTTCTGAATAATAGAATTTTAAAGAGGTTCCTGTTCCACGTACAAGAGCAACATAGCAGAAATGACGTTGCGCAAGCAATGATTGAAGCGCACTTATTCCCAGTGTTTGGGAATCCGCTGTAACTAAATAATAACGTTTATTTGTATCAATTCTATCTGCTACTTCATTTACTGAATTAGATGATGCAGATGCACTTGCTTTCTCTATTGGCAAAAATCCTAAAAACGTAATCAAAACGAGGAACGATATTAATACTCCTTTAGCCCTCATAACAACACTCCTTTTCATATTTGAATATAATAGAGATATAAATATTTTAAGAACCTAAAAATCTACTAT
>NZ_KB895632.1:0-9558 GCF_000374885.1 Bacillus sp. 105MF
CAGCCTGATGATCCCGTTTTTTACGAAGTTGAATATCCAATGTGTGTCCATCTTTATCAATTGCACGATAGAGATAACGCCAGTCTCCCTTAACTTTGATATAAGTCTCATCCAAATGCCAAGATAATCTTGCAGATTTATTTTTCACTGTCCAAATTTGATAGATGAGATTGCCATATTCATGAACCCATCGCATGATGGTTGTTGGGTGAACTGAAATACCACGTTCTTTCAGGATTTCAGAGACATCGCGATAACTTAAAGAAAAACGGCAGTAGTACAGGGCGGCTACTAAAATAATATCTTTCTTGAATTGTTTTCCTTTAAAATATCTCATGTCTGATTCTCCTAGATCCTGTTTTCTAGAGTGTAGCTTCATGTAGAAAACTTTGCAACAGAACCTTTTTAGTTAACCCCCTTGACTATAACGCTACGTCATAGTGCATAATTTTAACTATATTAAATAAGGAGTGAAAGAAATGAATATAAAATCATTACGCTCAGATAAAATATATCGAAAAATTTTACAAGCCCCAAAAGAGGAAAAGGTTGAGTTATACAGACAAGAAATGTTGGCTCCGTTTATGGGGAAATGGGAAATTCAACATGTTCCTTTTAAAACTGAGGAGCCAAATGGTTTTGATGTTATTACATTGAATAATATAATGAGCATTTCTCCTACTCAGATTACAAATGAGATTACACCAGAATTAGAATTGATTTCGTCTGATTCTTTTTGGTTTGAGTGTAAAGAAGCTGTTAGGAAAAGCCTTCATTTATTTAGAGAGCATGATGTGAACCTTCATGTATCCGATTACTTATTCACGATTCTATTAGGGGATTCAAATAGCCCTTCATTAATGTTAAATGAAGGATATAGTGGTGATGGAGGTATCCCTGGATATATTTTGTGTACACTTGTGCCAAATGAATACACAATACCTCGAATGAAAGCTGCTTTAGCACATGAATGTAATCATAATGTTCGATATCAATTTATTCAATGGGACCATACTGTCACTTTAGGTGAATTAATTGTTAGTGAAGGATTAGCAGAAAACTTTGCTACTTCTATTTTTGGAGAAGATCTACTCGGTCCTTGGGTATCGAAAACAACTATGGAAATGCTTAATAGACATATTAAACCTGTGCTCAAGGAACAATTACAATTAACAGAATTTGATAAAATTGCACCGTATCTTTATGGTGACGAATTAGCAAAAATTCAAAACTATATGCCAGTCAATATGCCTTATGCTGCTGGTTATGCCTGTGGATACTATTTAATTAAATACTATTTAGAAAAAACAGGTAAAAATATCTTTGAAGCTACAATAATTCCTGCCAATCTAATATTAGATGAAATAAAAGGATTTTGGGATGAAGAAACAATTATTAACGGTTAAAGATATTGTCCAAATTACAGGCATAACAAAAAGAACCTTACAATATTATGATAAAATAAATTTATTAAAGCCAATTTACTTAACAGAAAATGGTTATCGACTCTATGATAGGAATAGTTTAGCGAAACTTCAAAAGATTCTATTTTTTAAGGAAATGGACTTTTCTCTAAAGGAAATTGCGGATATTTTGAAACTCACGAGAGAAGAACAGCAACAATTATTAAAGAAGCATAACCAAACTTTATTGTTAAAAAAACAACGTTTAGAAACAATTATTACTGCGGTGGATGAATATGTATCAGGAAAGGATATCTACAATTTAAATATTTTTAATAATTCATCCATTTTACCATTACAAGAACAATATGCTCATGAAGCAAAATTTATCTATGGAGAAACAGAAAAATACAAAGAATTTGAGGGGAAACTGAAAAAACTCTCTCCTAGTGAAAAAGCGAACTTATTTCATGAATTCGAACAAAACATGGAAAGAGTATTTAGAAAAATTGCTTCCTATATTAATCAATCACCTACTTCCGATGAAGTACAGCAATTAATTGTTGAATGGAAAAGTTATCTCGAACAATCTGTTGTATGTGACTCTGAAATGTTGACATGTATTGCAAATACGTATAAATTTGATAATCGATTCAAAAATTATATAAATCAATTTAGTAATGAAGACTTAGCTGAATTTTTATATAACGCTATTATACATTATGCCAATCAACAGAAGCATTAATTTCATACTTTTATAATACAACATATAAATAAAAGATGGTGTTAATTGAAATTTCACACCATCTTTTTAAATAACTTTATTTGCTTTTAAACAACTTTATTGTCACTGCGCATCAATGAGTGATCCAATATGAAATCCTCCCACTAATTTTGTGATTTTTCAAATCCAAGGTACAATTCTACATTAGCATTTCCATACATAGAAATCTGATTGATGAAACTGGAATTGCTGCTTAAGACTAGATTCCACTAGGAAACTTTTTGCCTCTTTATATCTTTCCTAAGTATTTGCACCAGAACCCGAAAAAATAAGTAAACCGAACAAGACGAACAAGCTAAAGAACAAACAGCCACTATTCGTATGTTGTTACGTGTGGAAAATAATAATAAATTTGTACGAGGAAAGGGGAAAGTTCGAAAGAATATCGAATCCTTTCTCATATCACAATACAATATGGAACAACGTTCAGGAGAATATATATTTTATGTTCCTTACACCACAATTCCAGATTTAGAACAAAAGGTAGATAACATAATTCGTGAAATTGATTTTGAAGCGGATCTACAAAACTGTTTGACGGAGTTAGATGTGTACTGTGATGAATTGGAGCTACAATGTAAAAGTAACATTTGCTTATATAAAGAATTACATTATAAAATAATAAGAAGAAAAGAAAGACAGGGAGAGGAAACCCATGTCCACAAAATTAGTAAATTTACGAATTGATTTCGCTTTTAAACAGTTATTTGGAACGAAGGGAAACGAAGAAATTTTAACTGGCTTTTTGAATGCTATTTTAGAGGAATCTTTAGAGGCACCTATTGCATATCTACAATTAGAAGACCCGCATCTTCATAAAGCTTATGAAGATGATAAATTATCCATTTTAGACTTATTAGCAACATTAGACAATGGAACGCAAGTGAATATAGAGATACAGCTTCGCAATACACATGATATGGTAAAACGATCTTTATATTATTGGAGTAAACTCTATACATCCCAAATGCAAGAAGGGATGCCGTATCGTTCACTTCGGAAAACAATTACCATTAACTTATTAGATTTTATATTGTTCTCCCAGGATGATTCATTTCACACCATAGGACAATTATGGAATCCCAAAAAGCAACAGATACTAAGTGATGATATTGAAATTCATTTTGTGGAAATTCCAAAATTGGTCAAACAATGGCGTGAAGAAAAAGTAAATCCATGGGAAAATGCATTTGTTCGCTGGATGTTATTACTACCAGCACATGAAGATGAACATTTAACTCAAACATTGGAGGAGATTGCGATGAATCAAGATCCAATTTTACAAAAGGCGATGAATAAGTGGGAAAATATGAGCCATGACTCTTCTTTCCGAACAGCTTATGAAGCTCGTGAAAAGTTACTTCTAGATGAACAAGCTAAGTTAGCTCATGCTCGAGAAGAAGGATTAGAAGAAGGTATTGAAAAAGGGAAAATTCAATTAATTCGTGGTATGCATAAAAATGGTATGCCATTAGAAGACATTGCGAAATTCACAGGTCTCAGTACAGAAGAAATACGAAAACTACTATTATAATACGTACTATTACAAAAGCTTTGCGAAAGATCTCGCAAAGCTTTTTATTTAGTTCTTTAAACATCAACTCCCTAAAAAAATATTTTTTCCTTTTTTGGACAGTTTTCTTTTAATTTATATTAGT
This sequence comes from Bacillus sp. 105MF, assembly GCF_000374885.1. Classification (NCBI taxonomy): domain Bacteria; kingdom Bacillati; phylum Bacillota; class Bacilli; order Caryophanales; family Bacillaceae; genus Bacillus; species Bacillus sp. 105MF. Next base: position 3,846 of record NZ_KB895632.1, read on the forward strand.
GTGATTTTAAAAGCAAGTTGTAACGTTTAAAACAAAGTTTAACCGTTTGTAAAAAGTTTGATCAAAAATCCTATATGAATTTCTAGATGCATTTAATAAATATGATGATGATTCATGTTTTCGAATTTGTACTAGGGGTCACTATACATGCCCATCAACTTAAGAAAAGCAAATACCCCAAAACGAAAAAAATGAGCTGAATGGTCATAAATAATTGTAGTGAGATAAAAATTTTCGTTTTGGGGGTACTTCATAACTTTAGCTTGATGAAAATGTGGTGCTACCCCTATATATGAAGGAGTCTTTTTATATTTTTATTTGTGAAATCTTACAACAGTGTCACCTTGATGTAAGGTTATTAGATAGTTTAACTATTATTTCAATGTGATAATAAAAGTATAAGAAATACATTCATAAAAAAATATATTATACAGAGGTAACCATACGATGATTTTAAAAGTAGCATTTATACTCTTTGGAGTATTCTTAGTATTATGGGGTATATATAGTACGAAAAAATATGAATCATTTTTAGACAAGCTTACTGGAATAGGACAGTTTTTAGGCGGCATTACATGCATAATTGCTGGGATTTTATCCTTTATAATTAAACAATTTATTAAGGAGTCGCTTCAACCTTACTAACTTATAAATCACTTATTTTGTATCAAATAATCCTTACATATGGAGGTTTTAAAATGAAAAAATATATTTTAACTTTAATACCATTTATCCTAGGGATAGCGTGTGTAGTTAGTTATAATACTATCGGATCTAAAGTTGCATCGGATGGTACTCTTGTGGAACCATTTTATTTACTACCAATGGGTTATTCATTTTTAGCTATCGGTATAATTAGTCTTTTTGTAAGTAAAATGAAAAAAGTTAATAAATAGACTAAAAAAGAGCCTTATTAAGGCTCTTTTTTTAATCTTGCGAAAAGTTATTTTTTATGGTTTTCCAATTGTATTTGGGTGTGAGGCAGCTATTGGGTTAAAGCGAAACAAATATGAGTTAAAACTTTAGAGGCAATTCTTCTAATGACCTCATGAGATAGTTTTATTTCCATCTTACTTGCTCTCTTTCACCTTGCATCTGTATATTTGGAATATGTTGTAATAATGAAGAAATTGCAATTTTTGCCTCCAAACGAGCGAGTGATGCACCAAGACAAAAGTGGCTACCATGGCCAAATGCAATATGACGATTGTTTTTTCTTGTAATATCAAATACATCCGCGTTTGGAAAAATCTTTTCATCACGATTAAAAGATGCTAATGATATAATAATTCTATCTTTTGATTGAATATCTTGTCCATGCATTGTAAATGTTTCTGCTGTCCAACGTAAAGTCGTTAATTCAACAGGGATGTAAAACCGTAATGCCTCTTCAATTGCTAAATCGATTAAATCCGAATTTTGACGAAGTTTTTGTAACTGAACTGGGTGCTCTAGCAAGGCCAATGTCATATTTGTAATTAAATTTACTGTTGTTTCATGTCCAGCAACAATAAGCAACGTAATTGTCGAATATAACTCCGATGCATTTAATTTCGTTCCTTCACTTTCCGCCTTTATTAGTGCACTGATTAAATCGTCAGCAGGTTTTTCTCTTTTTTTATTAGCTAAATGCTGTATATATTAAGCAAATTCTCCTAACTTTTGATTGTTTTTCTACATGTCTTCTAACGTATGTGGAGTATCAATAATTGCCTGTGACCAAACTTTAAATTTATGCTGATCTTCAAGAGGAACACCTAACATTTCACTAATCACCATAATAGGTAAGGGGAAAGCATAGTCACTTACAAGGTTTATAGAATTATTATGTTCTAATTTATTTAATAAAGTATCAGTAATATATTGAATTTGACCTTCAAGTTGTGAGATCACCTTAGGGGTAAATGCCTTTTGAGCAAGTGATCGTAAACGGTTATGATCAGGGGGATCTGAATTCAGCATATGATTTCTTAAAAGTTCTCTATTCTCTAATGAAATAGGTACGTCCACTTCTTCTTTGTTACTGAATACGCTTTCAATATTTTTCATTAATTTTGCATCTTTCAATAAAGAGTTTGCGTCCTCATATCTCGTAATCAACCAACTTTGACTCTGTTCTCCTGAAGATAAAGGGTAAACAGGGTGATATTCGCGCAATTCTTTATATATATCATATGCTTCCTGTTTAAATACAGGAGAAGATAACTGTGATTCTGATGATAGTTTGAGATTCAGCTCGTTTTTTGAAGCCATCCATATAACCTCCATCTTTGTGAATATCTTGGTAACTATAAAGGAACCATATCAAGCGACGTTTTTCCCAATCAGCAGGATTTCAAAATCTTCGTCATGCTTCACGTACCTTGAAAGGAATCGAAACCATTCATGCTATATATAAACAAAACCGCCGTTTGCGACCAAACTGCGGTTTTTCAACGTACAATGAATTGCAAAAGTTACTTACAATTGCTTGAGATTCAATTGTGCTCAACCTAAATTTTTATCTCTTAAGAAACTCTGCAACAGAACCTTTTGATGCATATTCATAAGAAGCACGTCACCCTTTCTCATTAATATAAGAGAATGGTAACGTGCTTTTAACTTCAAGAATAGTCCAAATCCTTAAGTTGATGGATGTGCGGCTGAACCCCAAAATAATGTTTATGAGGAATTATAATAGAATTAAATGGATTATTATTTATAACAATTGTTTCTCAACTTTTTTTAAAAGGTTTCTCCGTTAATTTGCAGAAAAATTTACAATATTAGGTTTATTGTAGGATATAAAAATAACCCGTATTTAATAAATTTTATTTCGGATTAACATAAATAGCCTATTAAAAAAATAAAACAAAGGAATCTCTTAATTATATAAAATGTACGCGATATCACTAACACAATATAATTAAATTCAAAAAATCAACAGTAAGGAGAGGTTTGTATGAAATTTAAGAAAAAAATAATGTGCACAACATTATTTTTTGGTATTTTGGTCACTCAAAATCCGCTAGACAGTACAATTGCTTTAGCATCAACAATAGATAATTATCAAAAAAGCCAAGATGAATTAGCTACTAATAACTTAAATGAAAATCAACAACTTAATATAAAAAATGCATTAGATTATGTAAATAACTGGTGGAATAATAGGAATCCTGATTATGCAAAATGGGATCCAAATGATTGTATGAATTATGTCTCTCAAATTCTAAAAGCTGGCGGAATAAAAGAAACACTTCCATCAACTATACAACCTTCAGGAATTGATTCAAATAAAAATTACTGGTACAGCAAAAAACAAGGAGATAATATTTTTACTGAATCTAGCACATGGATAAACGTCGAAGATTTTTATACCTTTTGGAGTAAAACTCAAAAAGTAATTACACCAGATAAATTAAATATTATGAGAGATATTGAAGTTGGAGATGTTATACAACTTCAAAAAAAATCAGGAGGAAGTTACTATCATGCAATGTTTGTAGTAAAAAAGGATTCAGAAACTGTTTATTTAACAGGACATACTAACGATAGAGAAGCCTTAGATATTAGAAATATACAAGGAGATAATTTCCGAGTAATTAAATTTTCTAGGTAAGAATCACGGTTCTGGTGCAAAAAATTCGAAATATCTGGAAGTAATCTCCCAAACTTGGACATACTGATACTAGTACTCTAAAAAGGACGTGATCAGTATGAAAAAACAAAATCTATTCAAGTGGAAACATTATCAATCTGATATTATTTTATTAACCGTAAGATGGTATCTACGATACAACCTCCGTTTTCGTGATTTAGTCGAAATGATGGAAGAACGCGGGCTATTTATTGCTCATACAACCATCATGCGCGGGATTCATCAATATGGCCCTGCATTAGATGAGCGATTAAGGTGTCATCTTAAGACAACCAATTATTCTTGGCGAGTTGATGAGACGTATGTGAAGGTCAAAGATTAATGGATGTACCTGTATCATGCTGTCGATTTGAAAGGAAATACCATCGATTTTTACCTAAGCAAAGCAAGAAACCACAAGGCTGCAAAGCGATTCTTCAAGAAAGCTTTGCAGTCTTTTCATATTTCTGAGCCTCGTGTCGTGACAGTCGATAAGAATCCAGCTTATCCTATAGCAGTTGAAGAATTGAGAAAAGAAAAAAAGATGCCATTAGGCATCCAACTAAGGCAAGTGAAATATCTCAATAACATAGTGGAACAAGACCACCGATTTATCAAAAAACGAGTCCAGTATATGCTAGGATTTCAATCTTTTCACACAGTAACCAAAACACTTGTTGGAATAGAAGCTATGCATATGATAAGAAAAGGACAGATTTTCCATGGGGGAAAGTCTGTCCAAAAGCAGATACAACTGATTAATATTCTCTTTGGTCTTACCGCATAAACAGTCATTCCGTTAGGAATGACTCATTCTTTTTACTCTTCATTATCTTTTTGCACCAGAACCCATATAAGAATGTCTTTTCTGATTGTTTTTTAGCAGAAGCAAGCAGCTCCAACTATGATTAATAAAATAAATAATACAACTAATAAAGCAAATCCTCCAGCAAAGCCGCCGTCACAACTACCACCAAAGCCCATAATAGTTCCTCCTTTAGATAAGAGGAGAAAACAAGGGGTCACTCATGTATTTTAACGGATTCACATTACTTTATGCTTTTAAATAATATATGAGCAGGTCCTTAGAAAACAAAGAAAAGACACCCTAAGGTGCCTTTTCTTTGTTTTTTCTCGCGTATTGAGATGACTATTCAAACCTTGTATTAGGGGACATGGTTCAAACAGATATATATTACACTTATAGCTTAACATTGACGGAATATACAGTAAATTGATAATGTTTATGCAAAATATTCCCAAAGTTTAGTATAGATATTTTTCACTATTACTATATTAAAAATAGAATTAATGCATAATTGCATAACAATATAGTATGCGATTAGCAGTATAATTTAAATATGTACAATAAAGCTGAAGAGGCAGAGACCATCTACGGAAATAGATGGTCTTTTGCTAGTAAAGAATAAATGCATTATTTTGATGGTATTCATCCAACTGAAAGGCTTACACTTTTCCTTGCACATTGTGTGGGGGTTTTTCATAAAGAAAAAACACTCTTATGAGTGTCTTTTCTGATTGTTTTTTTTAGCAGAAGCAAGCAGGTCCTTTAGAAAATAAAGAAAAGACACCCTAAGGTGGCTTCCTCCGACTTGAACCATTTTCATTTAATACGAATCTATTCGTATTACCCCTTTGTTATAGATGTAAACACAGCCTATAACACAGAGTCGTCTATATACACCAGATTGTTAGTTCACAAAATACAAGAAAAGATAAAGCCCACCTACGGAATGAACGGTTCTGGTGCAAAAACTCTAAAACTTTTGCAAGTAATCTCCTAAACTTGGACATACTGATAGTATTACTCTAGAAAAAGGTGTGTGATCGATATGGAAAAGGAAAATTTGTTCAAATGGAAGCATTATCAGCCGGAACTCATCTTATTAACAGGTGGTACCTACGGTACAATTTGAGCTTCCGTAAATGGAGGAACGAGGCTTATCCATAGCTCACATAACGATTATACGATGGGTTCACCAATATGGACCTCAATTAGAAGAGAAAGTACGACATCATCTTAAAACAACAAATGATTCATGGAGAGTCGATGAAACTTATATTAAAGTGAAAGGG
>NZ_KB895633.1:0-9392 GCF_000374885.1 Bacillus sp. 105MF
AGCGTTTCTTCAAGAAAGCTTTGCAGTCTTTTCATGTTTCACAGCCTCGTGTGATAACCATCGATAAGAATCCCGCCTATCCTATAGCAATTGAAGAGTTGAAGAATGAAAAAAAGATGCCTGTAGGCATCCAAATAAGGCGAGTGAAATATCTCAATAACATCGTGGAACAAGATCATCGGTTTATTAAAAAGCGAGTGCGTTCGATGTTAGGATTCAAATCATTTCGTACAGCCACTTACATACTGAGTGGCATAGAAGCGATGCATATGATGAAAAAGAAGCAACTTCATCAAGGGGTAAAGTCTGCCCAAAATCAAAAAGATTTCATTGATAAATTGTTTGGTATCGCATCATAATCTGTAATTTAGTAGGAAATTCAGGTCCTACTTTTTTTATAATTTATTTTTGCACCAGAACCTTCAAGACTCATTTAGAATTCTTTGATAGAAACATCGCAACTTTCTTCAAAACTTCGCGACTTTATTATAAACATCACATCTTTTTTCAAAACATCGTGACTTTATTACAAAGCAACATATACATGACATAAAAGGTTTCACAAAAAATGTTACACATTTAAAAATCATAATATAATGAACGTAATCGAATATTAAGAGTGTTGAAAATGCCAGATATAATACGACTTACTCTTTTTACATTTGTAACAATTAGTTCAATTTTCTCCTTAGTAAAGGAGTTTAAAAAGCCCAAGAAAAATGGATTTTTAATTTCAATTGAATTCTTACTTTTTATAGGGATGATACTATTAATAAAAGAGATTTTAATTTGTGTATAATAAATTTCTCCCTATGAATAAATCCAAATATCCTGTCAATTATGTAAATAGGCTGTATGCCAAAACCTATTTAAATTTCTTTCTCCGTCCCCCTTTTGGAGATGCCTTGGAGTTGAGCAGTTAGCTTTTGCTAGCTGCTCTTTTTAATTTTAGATTCCTCCTTGCACTTCTCGCAATACACCATATCTCCAATATCAATTGTATCTTTTTTGTATTGTGGGATTCCGCATCTGTATTCTCATCACCATCCGTTATCTAAGTATGCTTGTTTCGGGATTAAGTGTTCACTTTTGTATTGATCCGCCTATTTAGTTCTTCTCACTTCTACAAAGTACGCTGTTTCTACTGGCACTATAAAGTCTTGCGCGATGCGTGTTCCTCTCTCAATTACATCCACCTTAAGTATGTAAATTATAAGTTTAAATACTGAGTTTATTTATTGAAAATAAACCATAATAATAATTATTATGTAAACAAGATACATTTTTCTTTCAATCTCTAATACACAAAATTCTTCAACTAATCGATTATATTTACACATACGATTGGAGAAAATAAATATTAATAGCTTACAAATATCTGTTTTCCAATAAATCTTCACTTCAAAAAAACACAAAGGTGTTAAGTGAGAAATAATCCACAAAATATCAATGTCTTGTAAACAAATTCACTGATTACAGCACGATAATTAGCATTAACATGTCAACGAAAACAAAGATAAAAATGTTAATTTCATATCAACAGTAACTTAATTATTAAACTAATATTGATTTAAAGTTAATGAATATATTAATAGAAGGATATTTTTCTGAACTCTTAATAAATCATAGGCCATTAGTACTGATCGAAAAAAACTATAAAACGAATAGCCCCTTGTAAAGTATATATAGTTTTAAAAAAGAAAACACCTTCACAGATACTCTATAAATAATTCACTAAATAAAAAAGTGTTAACCATTCTCTACAAATAACCTCTGGTAGATTACTGCTATTCGTTTAAATAAACCATAAACCGTACAAATCATTATCAAATACTGTTTTGAATCACTTTTAATTTTAATGAAGACTCAAGAATCAACTATATATAATTTCCACAGAACGAAAAACATCGATATTTATACATTTATAATCGATATAACATTAACAACTAAAGAGGCTTTCATCACTATAGTTAATGTCTTGTTAATATCAGCTCTATTACATATCAATTTCACATTTCATGTTAATTTCATTATCTCTAATGAACCTAAATTATATATACAAAAGTAAAATCCAATCCACCGGCTGAATAATATTTAGTACTCAATTGCGTAAAAATGCTTACCATATACAAATATACTATTTATGAAATTTTACATCTAACTTATCTATGAAAGATTATAGAAGCACTGGATCGATTCTTTTTACTGTGATAAGACATACTTAAAGATTGATATCACCAAGGAAGAAGACTATATTAGCAGCGTAACAATTCGTATCCAGCTTAATGTTATTACAAAGTTTTAACATCATCATATTTTGTGTATAAATCTTTATTTTTCTTTTTATAAATACTGTACAGATTGTTTTGTTAATCTCATAGTAACTTTAAGTCGTTTTACTAATACATAATTAGCTCACTATCATCAATGTTATATTGATGTGCATGTAGTTTTAGTTGATATAACATTAACAATGATAATATATTTTGATTTTATAGTACTGTCTTGTCGATACACTCTTTATTACATGTTAATTTCATATCTCATGTTAATGTCTGTTTTTAAGGTGTTTGAGATAATAGAGCGCCCAAGCATCTAACATATCAATCTCAGTCCCTCTAATTTGCTTAAATCATCCTATAAACAACAGTTACGTTCGCGCTATAAGCTAAACATTATCCATATTCAATTACATATAAACTCTTATCTGTGCATGAGCATAATATTTTTTACGCTTTATATAAGCTTACTCGTGGTAAATTAGATACATTAAACCAACTAAATTCTATATCATAACAAAACACTCTTGCAGTTTTATATAAAATAAACAATGAAATCAATACTAATCATAACAGGGAACATACTATTCATATCACTTCTATAAGAATAACAGGGCTAGAGAAACATTAACTCTATTTAAAAGATTAAAGGATCAATAACTTACTAGTATTATTAAGCTACTAGCATCATCACATTAGTAGTATTGCCTTTTTGTATCTTTTTATACATTGAAATTGGAATTTAATAACCTACTTTTCTCATTTTCCACAGAACGTAGTCATTATATCATCATAATTTGTTTACAAAACACTTATATTTCCTTATCATTAATAATAAGCAATATAATATGTTAATCTCATGGCAACTATAAGCCGCATTTCTAGCACAAAATATACTTATTATCATTAATATAACATTGGTATTTATATGTTTTTAGTTAACAAAACATTAACATTCTAAACAAATTGTAGATTTATAGTCAATGTTTTGTTAATACACTCTTGGTTATATGTTAATCTCACATTTCATGTAAATACCTAAGTTGGTAGGTATTTATATTGATATCATCGAAATAACTATTAACATGTTGATTTCAGTCCACATGTTAATTTCAATTCAAGTGTGTATTTGATGATTTTTTCAAGGAGGTAGGACAATGATTGATCAAAAAAGCGATGATGATGTATTAAACGATAATGTTTTTGAAAAGGCATGGAGGATAACAGAATTCTCTAAATTAGTCGGACGTCATCATAACACAGTGTATAATTGGTTCAATATTTTAGAAGAAAAAGGTCTACATGAAACTTTAAGAACCCATAACACAAACGAAAAGCTCTATAATACTTTAGATCTTGAAATCGCTCTATTTATAAAACAAAAAAGAGATGAGAAGTGGTCTTTAGATGCTATTATTGAACTTTTACCACATCAATTTGATTTAAGACCAGTACCACTAGAGAATCAAGCAAATGAAGTATCTACCCAATTAAACCTTCAAGCAACTGCAGAAATCATTGAAAAAATGGTAAATAAGCAAATAGAAGAAAAAATAAAAAATATTGAATCTCAGTATGAAGAGAAGATAGGAAATATATTAAAACAGCTACCACAACCTGAAGATGCAGAAGCTTTAAAGATACGTCAACGTCAAGAACGACTAGATAATTTCATTATTGAACATAGAGCACGCCAGGAATTAAGAAAGCAAGCAGAAGGCCTCTGGAATAGCAAACCTGATGAGGAACGTATTAAAAAGGTAGGATGGTTTAAAAAAGAAGAAGATTTAGCTAAAAAGCAACTCTTCATTGAGCAGTACATACATGATAATATCATTGATTATATGAAATCTCTCATGAATACGACGGTGGAATAAGAAAAAGTCTGGATCTCGCTCCAGACTTTTTCTTATTTTGTAGTACCAAACATCTTATCTGGATCTAAAAAGTCCGCTAATTCAGCATCTTCATTGGCTCCAGCTTCTGTATCTTCTACGTCACTACCCATATCGATAAAATCACCAAAGGCAAAACCTAAGTCCTCATCCTCATCTATACTTTCTATCGTACTAATTTGAGACTTTTTGTACTGAATTTGACTTTGCTTCTCTTTAAATTCATTAAACTCTTCAACTAATCCCTTAGATAATCTTGATGGTAATGCATCAGTTTTATAAAACGTATATACACTTCCCAAGAAATCATTCTTACTTACTAAATATCCATTAAAAACAGTACCGTTTATAGGTAAATTATTTGAAACTTCTACTTTAGCATCATCCATGAAGGAATCATCAATGTTTTTTTGTTCATCTAGGATAGCAAGCATACCAAAATGGTGTACTTTTGATGCTTCAACAGAACCATCGTTATTCTTTTTCATCAAATCAATTGGATGATGGAAAGAGCTTCCTCCTAATGATTCTTGAAACATTTCTACAATTGCATGGCTATTTTCAATCTGGTTCATATTACGTGAAACCTTATTAATTACTAAACAACCTGTTTTCTCAAGTAAAATACGTTTAAAGTCTTGAGAATCAAGTATTACAGATGTCCCAGAACCATTTGCAGCTGTATTTAATTCATGAATAATTTCACTAATACGTTGATTTGCATAATCACGTGCATTGGCAATACCTTTTTTCTCATTTTCATTTAGCTCTTTAAATTCATCATAAAAGTGCTGATTATCAGCAAATACTACAAACGCTACACCTTTTGATTTATCATTAGCTAATTTCCAAATCTCTTGAGAAAATTTATTAACTTGTCTTAGTACATCCGGTCCATCTGCTCTTACTGGAAGTGTTACAACAATCCCCATTTTAATAAAATCTTTACGCTCAATAGCATTTTCAAAAGCGATTCTCGCAAATTTTGCTTGATCTGCTTTTATCTCTGCCATAGGGTATTGTTGTGCAACTTTTTGTAATTCTTGTCTAATTATAGGCTTGTTATGAAAAGCGGAAAACTCTTCAATCGCCTTAATGATTGTAGAAGTTCCTGTTCCTCCACCTAAGCCTGCAAAGAATAACACAAGTTCATCAGATGGTCTTACACGTTCCGTGATAAAATCTTTTAATTTTTCTTTTGCCTCATCATTTGATTCAAGTACCTTTACTGCACGCTCAGGATTTTTACCTAAACCACCTAATTTAAGTGAAACTTGGTTGCTTTTTGGTACATTTTTTAGTTCTGCTAGATCTCCATCATTACTGTTTAATGCTAAGCAGTTATATACTGATGTTCCATCTGTATGTTTATATTCAGCAAATTTATCTACCATTCTAGTACCAGCCTGACCAAAACCAACCATCGTCATCTTAATTGCTACTTCATTCTTCAAGAAATTTTTCGCCATTATTTTATCTCTCCTTATTTACTTTTTTTCTTTTCCCTAACTCAATAAGTACTTGTTGTCCTCTATAAGTTGAGATTAAAAATTTATACGGGTGCATAGACTTTTCATAGATTAAAGACATTGATGATAGTGTACTAACACTTATTTCAGCTGAACGTCTTGATATATTTGTGCGTTCAACCTCTAATGAATAAGATTTGCCTTTTGTTTTCTTTACTCTCCTATCTATGACTACATTTTCTACTATTTCATTAATTGATATGCCCCTCATGTATTTGGTTTCTTGAAATTGTTTATTAACGATGTTTCCTATGTATAGAAATACACTATATAGTATCTCATCTTGTTCAAGAATATCTGCGAACATGTTCACTACTTCATCTGTAAATTTTATCGTTTGATACTTCTCGCTTAAAACCTCGTTCAAGTTGTCCCCCCCTTAAACCATTGGTTAATTATTCCTAGAAACATAGTACATCATTATAAGGCGTATATCAAGTCATTATATATAAAACTTATATATAGAACCTATAAATTCCATTATTAGAAAACCCTTTATTTCACAAGCTTTCATTTATACAGCGTATATATACGGTGTATATATACTATATTAATCTTATATTTCATGTGATTCACATTCTAAACTCTTAATAGAATAGATTTCACTATCATTACTATATTAAGTAAACATATCACCCCAAAAACAGCACAATACGTTAACATGAAACTCACATATTAAATAACACATTTTATTATACGCTGTATATATACATTTTATTTATACAACGTATAATAAAACCTTAATATAAAAGGGTTTTCACCTTTTATATGTCAATTTTATATCAATATAAATATAATAAGTTTTATATATAAGGCTTATATATAAAACTTATATAAACTGCTTATTATTGATAACAAAAAATGCAATGCTGTAATAGCATTGCATTAATAATACTTATACTGCTAAATAACTTTCATTTAGTGCCTGGAACAACTCATCCTGAGTATCTTTCTTGGTTAATAGTTTGGTTCTATACGATTCATTTCTTGTTAGGGGAGAAGTTGTCAATGTCATGTTATATTGATGCATCTCTTCATTTAACTCTGTTGTTAGTTCACATAGTTGCATATACAGCAAGAAAAAATGTGTTTCTTTTGAATCTAATTCATTATCTGTTTCAGTCATTTCTAAAAATTTATTTGTGAATGTTGTTAATTTCATATCTACAAAACCATTCTGGCTTACCAATAACTAACCCCATAACTTCTTTAAAATTTATACTAATCTTGTAATTGATATGTACAATGACACTAATCTTATTTTTAATATGCATGTGAGTTTAAATAAACGACTTCCTAATAATATTGAAGCAATAACGGATAGAGATGAACGGAATCACTGGCGTATTGTAAAACAAGTAGATGAATGGTTTGACTTAAACTACGCCCTGAACTTTCTAGTGAGCGTGGTGAGGGAGAAATCATTTATCACACTGAGGGAAAATACTATGGTCAGCCTATACAAGAAACATTCGTGCGTGAATTTCGTAATACACTAAATAACATTTTTGCCCAACCCTTACTTCACCGTGTGTTATGTGATCCTTCGAGTTTGGTGATGTTTTTTTAATTAACACAGCAAGAGGGGATCTCTCTAATTTATTTGATGCATTTGGATAATTATGTTTATATGCAGTGCAAATTTCAAAACTTCGGCGTAAATATAAGACACCACTCATTGTAATCGTGCAAACAGTAAGTCAATTAACAATTGAGTATGGTCCTAGATTTATTACTACACTTTTAGGCGCGTTTCGTAATAATCTTGTTTACGGCGACGTTATATCGGAAGATGCAACACTATTTACTAAATTAATGGGTACCAAAACCGTCTATGAAGCACGCGAAGATGATCAAGAGTTTGATATGGTAACAGCTGAAATCGAAATGTTGCAAACTGATAGAGAAAAACCAAAGAAATCAGCTCCTATATACAAAACAGAATAGACGAATTCTTTATGGATATGACAGCTAGTATCCATTTATTCGCGGATAGCCCTTACGAATTCGCGCTAAAGTTTAAACGTGAAGTCTACGACCACACTCGTATTGAATGTACAATCGGCATTGGATCGAATCTATTAATGAGTAAATTCGCAATGGATATTGAAGCAAAGCGGAATCAAGATGGCATTACGCAGTGGACATACGACAATATACCCGAGAAATTATGGAGTATAAGGCCGCTCAGTAAATTTTTTGGGATATCGTACAAAACGGAAGCGAAGTTAAACAGGAAAGGGATTTATACAATCGGTGATCTAGCGAATTATCCGCTTAAGTATTTGAAACAAAGCTTTGGTGTAATCGGAGAAGAATTGCACTTATATAGTAATGGCATAGATTTTAGCCGTATTTCAGAAAAGTATATACCTGCGGAAACCTCTATCGTCAAGAGTCAGATATTGTTACGTGATTATTCAATAGATAAAATTCCGATTATCTTATTAGAACATACGGAAGAAGTTTGCTATCGATTACGAATGCAAAAGAAACTTGCTAGAACAAGCCATCTTTCGATTGGTAGCAGTAAGGGTTATTGTGGAGGATTTCGGAAGACACACACGTTCAGTCGACCGACCAATTTAACGATGGATATCTATCATGTTTGTACATATTATTTACACACGCTATACACTGGTGAACCAATTCCAACCGTTAGTATTTCATTAACGAATTTAGTTACGGAAGGTGAAGAACAGATTTCATTATTTGATGACGTAATACATCGAGAAAAGAAATGAAGTTAACAAAAGTCATGGATGAAATTCGAAGCCGCTTCGGTAAAAATAGCATTTTTCGTGGCCTATCTGGTTCTGGTGCAAATACTTAGGAAAGATATAAAGAGGCGAAAAGTTTCCTAGTGGAATCTAGTATTAAGCAGCAATTCCAAATAGTTGATGGATGAACTTCACTTGATTTTGGACAGACTTGCCCAGTAAAACAAGTTGCCCTTTTTTTACCATATGCATGGCTTCTACTCCTGCAAGAATAGATGTAGCTGTGCAAAAAGACTTGAATCCTAACATAGGAAGGACTCGCCTCTTAATGAATCGATGATCCTGTTCCACTATGTTATTGAGATATTTCACTTGCCTTAGTTGGATGCCTAATGGCATCTTTTTTTCTTTTCTTAATTCTTCAACTGCTATAGGATAAGTTGGATTCTTATCGACTGTCACGACACGAGACTCAGAAATATGAAAAGACTGCAAAGATTTCTTGAAGAATCGCTCTGCAGCCTTGTGGTTTCTTGCTTTGCTTAGGTAAAAATCGATGGTATTTCCTTTCGAATCGACAGTACGATACAGGTACATCCATTGACCTTTTACTTTGATATATGTTTTATCGACTCTCCAAGAGTCATTGGTTTGCTTGAGATGACGACGGATTTTTTTGTCTAATTCAGGACCATACTGATGAACCCAACGCATAATCGTTGTATGAGCAACGGATAAGCCCCGTTCCTCCATCATTTCCACCAAATCACGAAAGCTCAAGTTGTACCGTAGGTACCATCTTACTGTTTGCAAAATAATATCATGATGATAATGCTTCCACTTGAATAAATTTCGCTTTTCCATACTGATCACGTACCTTTTTTAGAGTAATAGTATCAGTATGTCCAAGATTTAGAGATTACTTTCAATTATCTTGAAGTTTTCGTACCAGAACCGAGTTTTGTTCTT
>NZ_KB895634.1:0-9220 GCF_000374885.1 Bacillus sp. 105MF
CGACCTATTCTATCTTCCGTGGAAAACAAAACAGGTACAGCTACTTTTTTCTTATATCGAGGTGTAGAACACTTTGTCATGCATCCAGTTCCTAGACTTGTTATCTGCTCTGGTAACAAGTGTAAGAGACTGGGACAAGGTGTTCTTTTTTCTTTATGCAAACAATTTTGTTAGCTTTTTCTTTTCACTTTCAAATACGTCTAATCGCTCGATCTGTAAGGCCTCTTTCGGCTGATCTACATCGTATAGCTGATAGAAATGATGCGTGCGAATATCCAATCGATTGTTTAATTGATGCCAATGGCTCCAATGATGGGCGTCTTTATTGGGAATATAAGGATGAAGCACCCCAGGTACTTTTTCTTTATACCCTAACCCTCGGCGACCAATCGTAAAAGCCGAGGATTGATGAATAGAGATACCGAATTTCCGCATATATTTCATCTTGCCTGCAATCGAAGTGTAAGCAGGATTGACTTGAAAGACAGCCACATCCCTTTTATCTGCACGCCTGAGAATCGCACTTGTCATCTTCTCATAAGCGAACATACTCTTCATTCGATTTGCTCGCTTATTTCCGTATCCATCACCTGTCTTTGATTGTGTGGTATCTAAATTCTCGATGACAATCGGCTTATTATACCGCTCCGCTAAGTCAACTAAACGAATGGCTTCCACTTCGATGATCTTTGTGATTTGTCCGGTGGATTTACCTAGAATCGAAAAATGGAGGGAACCACTTCCTTTATAATTTCCATCCTTTGT
This sequence comes from Bacillus sp. 105MF, assembly GCF_000374885.1. Taxonomy (NCBI): domain Bacteria; kingdom Bacillati; phylum Bacillota; class Bacilli; order Caryophanales; family Bacillaceae; genus Bacillus; species Bacillus sp. 105MF. The sequence continues at coordinate 766 of NZ_KB895634.1, forward strand.
TACATTTGCCCACGCAAAATGCTCGAGATTGCAATCTACACCAATAACACCATCTGCTTTACTATAATTCGTGTTTGGATTTTCCGGTACATCGACTAAACATTTTACAATGTAATATTCACCATGGTCTTCCACAGACCACGCAATCGGTTTACCGTTTTTTTTCTTATTTTTACACTGTAATTGGTTTGTAATTACTCCTTCAATGATTTCTTGTCCATACGGGAATATAACAGCCGGAAACATAAGTGTTTTTCCTGTACTTGTCGTCATCCATAATTCTTGTTTCTCCATCACATACTGGAATACAAAATTTCCGTGTTTCGCATCTTTACGACCAGATAGAATGAGTTGTTTATTTCGAGCGCGGGAAAAGAATGTTTTCCATTTGTCATGATTCTGCACGAACTCCTCGATTGTAAATTGAGACCGAAACAGTTTTTTACTCCCGAATACTGCGCTCGGAATATGCGTTTTGTATGATGCGAGTTTCTGCTTTAAACGGTATTGCCGGTGGGTCAAACGACCGATTTTTGCCTGAATCCTTTTGATTTGAACATCTAAGTACTGGTGCTCAAACAGATATTTATTCAGCCAAATCAATGTGTCTTCTTTACGAGATAAGGAGACGATCTTGTTGTGCCTCGCAAAGCGAGTGTTTTTCGGAAACATCAACTTTCCTTTCACACAACTTTGTTTGATCTTACGAAGATTTATCAGTTTGGTCCGTTCTTGTTTCAATTTTTTCTTAAGTTTCCCCAGTTTCTCTTGTGTTTGTTTCTCATATATTTTTTGTAACTCCATTAAACCTGTAAACAACGATTTTGCTTCTTGTACCGCGCTGTTTGTGTAGTAATCATTCAATTGATAGTTCCGCTTGAGAACGAGATGAAGACTATCTGTATGCAGCTTACGACTCCAACGTTTTTCTCGGACAATCGTTTGAAACGCAAAGCGTTTCAAACGATTGAATGTTTCGATTGTCTCTGTCAATGTATCTACCATTTCATGCGACAAATCTGTCTTATAGATCCGTTTCGAAAAAAACGCTTTCTTCACCTGTTCTCACCCCATTTTGTTTGATAAGACCATTATACAACAAAACAAACATACGTTCTATAAGAAGGTGGTTTTTCCTTGAGAAAAGAAAAAAACGATTCATCTCCCACCTTCACTTCGTTTAGAGGAGGGGGATGAATCGGTTAAAATGATAAATCTTAATTTTTGTTAGATTAATAAGGGTGTTCAATATAAATGATAAAAGCCGATTTCCGTAGTTTATAGGAGAACGGCTTTTATTGTGTGGTACCTGTGAGTGTCTTGTGGTTAAAATTTCACTAAACGAATTTATACATAAGAATATCATCCACATATTCATTATCATTCATTTTAAATTCATTCATTTTACGTCCCTCTTCAATGAAACCCATCTTTTTGTATAAAGAGATTGCGCTATGATTTGTAGAGAAAACTCCTAAACTTACTTTCTCAATGAGGGGATTTTTTTCTACCCAGTCTAATAAAGCTTGTAGTAGCATTTTCCCAATTCCGAGTCCTCTGTAATTTTTACTGATCATGATTCCAAAGGAACCTGTATGAGACAATCGCTTTTTATTTTCGCTAAGAAATACAATCCACCCAACAACTTCACCATCTTTTTCAGCTACAATTAACGTTTCTCTTTCATTCTTCAATACACCTTGTACCCATTCTTTTTGCTCGGATGACGTTTTATTAAATTCTTCGGATAACGAAATGAGAAACTTGCCTTCGGAAACAACGGATTTCTGTATGTCTAAAATGGCCTCGGAATCTTCTATTTTTCCTGTACGAATCATGTAGCTGGCAGTATCTTTTGAAATTGACAATTATATTCCCCCTTATAAAATATTTTGTTAATATTCTATCTTTCTTTTATAATCTCCTACTTAAACGAAAATGCTTCGTTTCTTTTAGAAGGAAGTTTTCATTTCTTGGCGTATCTATTAAGTTGTCACGGGGTTTCAGAAACCTTGGCGATGGAAAGAATTAGAAGCATCGGGTGTGGTATTTACTTATATAAGGGAGTGGGGAAGTCTATGATTCATAAAGTTGGTCAAATTATATTGTATGTAAATAACCAAGATAAGGCAGTGGATTTTTGGACAGAAAAAGTAGGGTTTACTGTAGTTTCTGAAGAAAATAACGATCAAGGAATGAGATGGATTGAAATTGCTCCAGCAAAGGGCGCAGAAACAAGCATCATTCTGCACAATAAGGAATTCGTTGCTAAGATGTCACCGGGATTAAATCTTGGTACACCTTCTTTAATGTTTTTTACGGAAAATCTCGATGAATTACGAAGCAACCTATTAAATAAAAATATCACAGTCGGAGAAATTGTAAATATGCCTTCTGGCAGAGTATTTAACTTTGCGGATCATGAAGAGAATTACTTTGCTGTGATGGAGAAGAAATAAATTGCCAAAAACCCCTTATTTTTGAACAAAAATCAGGGGTTTTTTCTATGTTTTATAATCACACATATTTGTTAAACACTGCACTACATTGGGCTCTGATTTTTTAAACTTGTTGTAAAGGGCGGAGAGTTTCTAGTGTACCTTTTTTAGTAAAGGACTATGGAATGGAAATATTCGGGTTATTTAATACAGGCATTGTTGTTGGGAGTGTTATAGGTGAAATAATATTTTCTCTATTTGTAATTTCTAACGCTAGACCAATACGGAGAAAAAACGTTTAAAATAATTGCCTTGTTTTCAGGAGTAGATGGACTTATGGTGCTAGATGGTTTGTTGAGCAGTCAGCTAGAAAATCTGAATAAAAACTTAGCTTGATAGCGATGTGACGAGTCCCCTAAATCTAATATTCAGAGATTAGATACAATTATCCTAAAGCTTTTATATAAAGTGAAACTTTAATCAGTGGGGGTTTTCTCCATCCCCCACTGATTATTAGTTGAACGAATCGGGCTTTTACGGACAGTTCATCTCGCACCTAACTTCTTTGCTTTCGCTGAATTTTGAGGTGGGAGTGTTACTGTCCGTTAATGCGGGATAAAAAAACGAAAGACTTTTGTAACATTTATGAAAGGGAATTGAAATATTTATATACTAAGATGAATATATCGAAGGTGATTTTATTTCAGTCTGAAGTAAAAAGTATTAGCAATGTATAGTATAATTTCATCTTTTGTATTCATGTAGAGATGATAAAAAAAGGGAGAGATTGCATAAATCTAAATTAAGAAAAGTATATGATTATCCAGTAGATATTTGATTAACTCTTATATCTAAGTAAAAAACAGAAAATCAAGCTCAGCTTCATTATCACTAGCATATAGAGATAACTTTTATTATCCTGGTAGATTCTCATACAGATATGATATTGTTGATCTATATTACTACAATGAACCTGGTTGTACTAAATCTATAGGATTAAATAATTTACAAAAGGCTCAAGTAATTTACAAAATATTTATCATTTAGCATATTCAATTTGATTTAAAACAATAAGATTATAAACCACAGAAAGGTACTCATTCGACACTCAGTAGAGTGCCTTTTTTTGTTCAAATTATATCAAAACGTATCATTTTCTTTTTGATATAGTATTCTAGTGTACAGAAATATACAAAGAAATAATATGAAATATCATATTTTATATTATGTTATATTAATAATGTGTTTTTATGGATTTTATAAATGGAGGAAATGTTATGAACAAGAAATCAAAGTTTACCCAAATGATGCTCGGTATTAGTACAATGGCCTTATCATTTGGAAGTATTCAAACACAAGTATCAGCGGAAGAAAATACACCTTATAATGTGTTACAAAAGAAACCAATTGGGATAGAAACTTCAACGGATGAAATTGCACATTCTACAAAAGCAGACGAAACATTGTCTTATGAAGAACGTTTAAAAGTAGGCGATTTTTCACAACGTCCAGCTCCGGTCGTGAAACGAGCAGCGGCAAAACAATTTCAGCAAAAGTATTCTGTGGCAGAGCTGAATAGAATGAGTGATGACGAATTAATTGATACATTGGCAAATGTTAGTTGGGATCAAATTACAGATTTATCTCAATTTAATCAAGAAACAAAGGCGTTTTATCAAAATAAAGGGCGAATACAAGTTATTATTGATGAATTAGGTCGCCGCGGAAGCGCATTTACAAAAGATGATACAAAAGGAATTGAGACGTTTGTTGAAGTATTATATTGCGGTTTTTATTTAGGCTTTAATAATAAAGAATTAAACTATTTAAATGAGCGAAGCTTCCATGATAAATGTTTACCTGCATTAAAAGCAATTGCAAAAAATCCGAATTTTAAACTTGGTACAAATAAGCAGGATAAAGTGGTATCTGCATACGGTAAATTAATTAGAAATGCTTCTTGTGATGCTGAAACGGTTCAATATGCAGGTAATATTTTAAAGCAATATAACGATAATATTTCTACATATGTAAGTGATAAGAATAAAGGGGACGCCTTGTATAATCTTATCCAAGGGATTGATGAGGATATACAGTCTTACTTGAATGGTACAAGGAAAAAAGCGGACGAAACAATATGGTATGGGAAAATTGATGGCTTCATAAATGAAGTCAGTCGAATGGCTCTTCTGAATCAAGTGACAACAGAAAATAGTTGGTTAATTAATAATGGTATTTATTATGCTGGTCGTTTAGGGAAATTTCATAGTAATCCAAATAAACCTTTAGAAGTACTTACACAAGCAATGCATATGTACCCTCGTCTAAGTGAAGCTTATTTTAATGCTGTAGAGCAAATTTCAACAAACTATGGTGGAAAAGATTATAACGGAAATACAGTAGATTTAAAGAAAATCCGTGAAGAAGGCCAACAGCAGTACTTACCAAAAACGTATACATTCGATGACGGTTCTATCGTATTTAAAACAGGAGATAAAGTAACGGAAGAAAAGGTTAAGAGACTATATTGGGCTGCTAAAGAAGTAAAAGCGCAATATCATCGTGTAATTGGAAATGATGCAGCGTTAGAATCAGGGAAAGCTGATGATGTACTGACAATCGTAATTTATAATGATCCATATGAATATAAACGAAATAGCCAACTATATGGATATGATACGAATAATGGTGGCATTTACATTGAAGGAAAAGGAACGTTCTTTACATTTGAACGTACACCGCAGCAAAGTAGTTATACTTTAGAAGAATTGTTCCGTCATGAATTTACACACTATTTACAGGCAAGATACGAAGTTCCAGGAGCATGGGGACAAGGAGAATTATATCAAAATGAACGTATGACTTGGTTTGATGAAGGAAATGCAGAATTTTTTGCGGGATCTACTCGTACGAATAACGTTGTTCCGCGCAAAAGTGTAATTAAAGGATTATCATCTAATCCTGCAGAACGTTATACAGCAGAACGAACATTATTTTCGAAATATGGATCATGGGATTTTTATAATTATTCTTTTGCACTGCAGTCTTACTTATATACTCATCAATTTGAAACTTTCGATAAGATTCAAGATTTAATTCGTGCAAATGATGTGAAGGGTTACGATGCATATCGTGAAGCTTTAAGTAAGGATCCAAATTTAAATAAAGAATACCAAGACTATATGAAGCAGTTAATTGATAATCAAGATAAATATAATACCCCACAAGTATCAGATGATTATTTAGCTGAACATGCACCAAAGCCACTAGCTGATGTAAAGAAAGAAATTGTAGATGTAGCAAAGATAAAAGATGCAACAATTACAAAGCATAATTCTCAATTCTTTAATACGTTTACATTAGAAGGAACATATACAGGCGGCGTAACAAAAGGAGAATCTGAGGATTGGAAAGCGATGAGCAAGCAAATCAATCAATCTTTAGAACAGTTAGCGCAAAAAGAATGGAGCGGCTACAAAACAGTTACAGCGTATTTTGTCAATTATCGTGTGAATGCGAACAATCAATTTGAATACGATGTTGTATTCCATGGTGTTGCAACGGGAGAAGAAGAAAAACAGACGATTAAAGTAAATATGAATGGACCATACAATGAGATGTTAAATGAAAAAGTTGAGTTTCATAGTGATGGCACAGAAAGCACAGGTGGAAATATTGTTTCTTATCTTTGGGATTTTGGAGATGGTACAACAAGTACAGAAGCAAACCCTACTCATGTATATGGAAAAGAGGGGACATATACTGCAAAGCTAACAGTGAAAGATAATAAAGGAAAAGTAGGCCGAGGACAAACAACGGTTACTGTAAAAAAAGATGAACCAGTAGGACATGGATTTGACAGTGCAAAGGCAATTCGTTTTAATAAGCTTTTCAAAGGAAATATGGATATGCCTAATATGGCGTATATGTACACATTCAATGTTACATCTCCAAAAGAAGTAGATGTTTCCTTTATAGATGAACAGGGAATTGGAATAAAGTGGGATGTATATCACGAATCAGATTTAGGAAATCCTGTCATTACGGGCCAAGCGGATGGAAATAATATGAAAGGGAAATTTGAAGCGAAACCTGGGAAGTATTATGTAGTTGCATTTTTTGAAGAGGAAAACAGAAAGGGAACATATTCATTATTAGTAAAGTAAATTCGTTTAATCGTATATAACGACGAAAAATAATGAATAAGAGACTTTTGCTATTCCTTGTTCATCTGTTTAACAAAGAATAATTTAATATTCGAGAAAAAATTGAATTAAATAAAAAAGAATCCCTTAATTCCTTTTGGGATTCTTTTTCTTGTTTAAAGTTTGCTCACACAAATGATCTGCACATCAATTCATCTTTGATATACAGATCATTTGTATGATAATTTTTATAAATAATTGCGGAATAATGAACTTACATAAATGCTTTTAAAAGCTCTTGTACGGCTGGAATTAATCCACCTAAAAATTTTAAAACTGCCATTGCGATTGCCATGTTATTTCCTCCTCTTTTTATGTGTTAAGATGTGGTACATCTTTATGTTTTTATTATAGTAAGCGCTTACATTAATATCAACACATTTCGATATGCAATATTGCATAATTATATATAATTTATATATATGATTAAATAAATTAACGATAAAGCTAATGAACATGCAGGTTTCCTTCTTTGTGTGCTAGTTTCATCAGCAAATACGTCAGACCTTTGAAAGACTTTTGTAACATTTATGAAAGAGAAATGAAAGATTTGCCAGATAGGATGAAGTTGATCTACTAGTAGACGATGCGCGCAAGTGGTAAAACCATTAGTAAAAATAAGGAGGAGTTAAGACATGTTTATGAAAAGAAAACTGTCTATATTTACATTTTTAGCACTAATATTTAGTTTGATAGTAACTGTTTTTCCTACAAATTCTGCTTATGCAGCTGAGGACGATCGTATACTTGATATTTATGGTGATCCAATTACCACAAATAAAGATTACATACTAGTAGACAAATATTTGTGGGTGACAGGTATTCCTTTTGAAAAACGAGTAGCACCCGTAGGTCAGAATAGACTTGGAATAACTTATGAGAAGTTTGCGGGTTGGCATTATGTAATTCAATATAAAAACTCGTCTTATTACGGTGCTGCTGAAAAGCATAAGGATACAAAAGGTAATGAGTATTATGGTACACCTATCAATTTTGAAGCACCGGCTGGAGTAGAGAGTGATGGATATATAAGAAATAATACTCCAATTACAGTGTCAATGTGGATTGGGGGATCAAATGCTGATGCAGGAGGAACAAAAAAATATGTAAATGCAGGCAATCGAAGCTGGATCTATTTTAGTGACCAATCAAGAAGCACTTTAACAGTTAAGAAAAAAAATTCGAAGGAAATAGATTTAGTAACAGGAAAAACGGATTATCTTAGAGATAAATTTGGTAGACCTACTGACTGGTATAATGCAGATCCACAGCAATCTAGTTATGGAGTTACAACAACTTTCCAGCTAGAGACTTCAGAGCAACCATTTGCAAATCAAGATAAATTGTGGGGAATATCTGCCCCTGAAGACTACGCTGGCTATGAATTAGTACCTTTACAATAAAGCAGCTATTAAAACTATCTAACTTACGCATTGTTCAATATATTTGCTAATAAGTTGCAATAAAAGCATATGAACGAAATTTAGATTATACATCAATTGGAGGAATATTTATGAAAAGAAAAATTTTTGCTATAGCTTCTGTAATTGCTTTAACAGCTCCTATTCAAAGTGTGGCGTTTGCACATGAAATTGACCGCCAAGATCCACCTATTGCTCTAAAATGGTCAGCGGAATCTGTACATAATGAAGGAGTAAGTTCTCATTTATGGATTGTAAACAGAGCCATTGATATTATGTCCCAAAATACGACTGTGGTGAAGCAAAATGAGACAGCTCTATTAAATGAATGGCGTACTAATTTGGAGGAAGGCATTTATTCTGCAGATTATAAAAACCCATACTATGATAA
>NZ_KB895635.1:0-9171 GCF_000374885.1 Bacillus sp. 105MF
GAAATGTTTGTTCAGTACCAAAAAGCAAAAAAATAATAGTATATAAACAAAAAGACTACCAATATCGGTAAGTCTTTTTTCTTTTTTCTCTATTCTTCTTTATATGTACTTAATGTAGCTGTTTTTAGTAATTCCTCTACATCATCGTTACCGCTTTTTAATAACCATTCAATTGCCGCCTGTTTTAATAATTGCTCTTTTGTCATCATAAGTCCCCCTGTATCCTAATAATTTATATACCATTCACAAAGTGGAAAGTTTTTGTCGTTTCTGTCAAAATGTTTCCACTCCCTATAAAGCAGAAATGACAGTGTCAAATTCGACACTGTCATTTTATATATATTTATTAACCGCCACCAGGGCCTGGATCAACCATATACTTCGATATTTGTGTTTTGTTAGCTTCTCGATCTGTAAATTGGAAAGCTGTCACAGAAAGACACGCTACAGCAGCGATAGATAAAATCGCTTTGATAAGCTTTGTTTTCAAGTGTTTCACCACCTTTTATATATGCCTCAATTATAACATTTCAGGGCTTCTTTTGGTAGGAAAATATAGAAAAAATCGCCTGATTTAGAAAAGCTTTCTATAGCCATTTCTAGATACTTCTTCCCTTCTTCTCCTCCAACCGCGAGGCCCATATAGTACAATTGAAAACTACTAAGATACCCGTTTTTATTTAGTAAAGTTTGTAAAATTTTGATTGCCTTTTCATTTTCACCTAACTTTACATACAAAAACGCTTTTTCAGCTTCATCAAGTTCTTCAGGGTCTATGGTATGTAAATCTTTCTCGTGATGTATTCTTAAAAACAAAAGAGTATTTAAAACTTTTTCTCTTCTTATTTCTAACTTCCTATTCACCGGATTACCGATAATTTCTAATGATTTCTCCATATATTCTTTCGCTCTTTGATAATCAGAAAAAACATAGCTTTCCCCAGCTTTACAGTATGCAACTGCTTTTGTGCTAACATAACAATTCGTTTCATCATTAACTATTTCAAAACATAATTTACGAGCTTTATCTAAATTATTTTCGTGTAATTCCACGAAAACATTCATTTCTTTTATTCTTAATAAAAATGAATCCCTTAAGGTATGGCATTTGATTTTTAGAATGTCAGGTAATAATTGCTGGATATATTCATTAACCATCTTGTAATTCCCTAAATCAAAAAAAGAGTATATTGTATTTAAGACTGATAATATTACCAACTCATTATCTGTATACTTTTGCTTTTTTCTCATTTTATCAACTTTCTCAAAGAACATCTTAGGAGTAATTGTATTTTCGCTTCTTTCTCGCAAAGTTTTGTATAACGGAACCAAGTTTAAGTTTATCCGTACAGTTTTCGAATTCCCTTTTTTCTTTTCTTTTTCGTCTTTCTTGTTTGTAAGACTTGTTATCTGTTGCATTACCACATCTTGAATCTCATACTCTCCGAACATATCTAACACTTCAAGAGCTAGTTTTAAGTTTTTATGAGATAAATGAGGTATCATCTTTTTTATCCATTTTCTACGAAATTCTACATCATTCGGCTTGTATAATCTCAGCGCATCTACAAAATGCATGAAATCAAATTTACCATTTGTATTGAAATAACCATTCACCGTAGTATGTGTCACATCAAAGCGTTTAGCTAGTTTTCTGTTAGTGTAACCGTTTGATTTTAAATTTTCATTCATATTAGTTAATAATTCTTGCACAACATTTGTCCCCCTTTGGACAAAAAAAGACACGTAAACCCCAGTTTATTACATATAAAGGAAAACGTGTCACTATCACTCTAAGTTGTGTTATAATAGGTATGTACAAGATCCGCGACAATGTTCCCTAGGTTGGTTAGGGGGCAGTGTAAGAGTGCGTCCAACACTACTTACACCGTGGGTCTTTTCTTTTGCGTCCGTTTTTTTGTTATTTTCATAATACCACAAATTTCCCAATATTCAGTCCTACGATTATCAGACAATTATTGAGAAAGTTTGAGAAACGTTATATATCAACGTTTCTCGTGTTTTACGGAATTAAATATGCAATTATACATTTTTCTTATTTCAAGAACCCATATGCATATTTTACCACACAATCGAACTTTTGTTCTATTTTTATTTATATTTTAGTTGTTTTATGACTATCATAATAATAACGGTTAGTAAAACAACTTATTGTAGTAGTATGATATTTTAATATCTATACTCTAATTACTATGATACTTTTTAGCGAAACTTTAAAACAGTTAAGAAAATCTCGTGATTTGACCCAAATGCAATTAGCTGAACAGCTTAATTTGAGTCAAAGCCAAATCAAAAATTGGGAAACTGGCAGGTTTCAACCAGATCTCGAGACACTAGCTAATATCGCCTCCTTTTTCAATGTATCGTTAGACGTTCTTTGTGGCTTTTCTAATGAATTTAAAGACGAGTATATACAAGAAGTCCTTTCTGAATTCCAATCGACATATGGGGTGTTAAATGAAGCTCAGAGGGAACGTTTTTGTAGGCAAGTCTTATTGTTCATCAAAATGATTAAAGACAACAAAGATACGTTCTGATTTGATTCCATTGTAGGGGAAAAGTTTTCCAATGAATAGTGGTAAAATTTGACATAATTTGACCATTCTTACCATCGAGGGCTTCGGCTCTCTTTTTTATTTCCTTCGACAAAATACGACAAGATAGTCGTAACCTGATTTGTTATGCTTGGGTAAGAAATCTTACATTTGGGTACTGGAGGAAACAGAATAATGAGCAAAAAGCTATTAACAGCCTTAACATGTAGTGCTTTACTTATGGGATTAACGGCGTGTGGATCTAACGATAAAGCAAGCACTTCTTCTAATGATTCGAAACCAAAACAAGAGGCGAAAAAGAAAGAAGAGCCAGTTACTACAACTTCATTAATTAACGAATTTAAGAAGGCTGGATTAGAAGCTGAAAATGCTACGGATCTACCACAAAAAGAATTTGGAAATATGCGTAAAGATGGCAAGCGTATCCTTACACCAAAATTAGGTGACGATAAAGGCGGCCGTGTATTCGAGTTTAGTAAAAAAGAAGATTTGGAAAAAGCGAAGAAATACTATGATGATTTAAGTAACTCAAATCAAATGTTATTCTCACATACATACGCTAAAGGGAATTTCCTTGTGCAAATGAACGGTGATATGAAAGACGAAGAGTTTAATAAATATAAAGAGGTTATAAATAAGGTAGTGAAGTAAGTAGCGGCACTCGAAAGAGTTCTTTTATTTTGTTAATTAACTAGAACAAGGCGGTGTATTTAATGGATTCAGCTTTAGAAATATTGAGTAAGAGTATACAATTTGGTGAAGTGTTTCTGAAAGATTTAGAAAAAAGAACTGATTTAGAACTAGAACACAAAATAATTATTGCTCTTTATAGAAAATTACTCGAACAAGCAGATGCAAGTTATGTGTTAGCGGATCACGATTTAGAAGGTCCATTAACAGTAATGAAAAGAGCTATTTTCGAAACGTATTTATCATTAAGATACATATTGCAAGAAGAAGAATTAATAATTTCTAGGGCATATAGTTATTACGTTGGTTTTTTAATAGATTCAAAAAGTGATGGAGAAGAATGGCTTTCGCAAAGTAAAATAGATATTTCAGATTTGAATTTAGAACATAAATTGAATGGGATTTCAGAAATACTAAATAACCCAATATTAAAAAACACTATAAGAGAATGGGAAGATACAAAAACGAAATTAGAAAAAAGATTCAGAAGAAAATACAATCCTAAATGGTATTCTTTGTACAACGGTCCAACAAGCATTAGAGTATTGTCTAACAAACTGATGCAAAACGAATCGCTTGTTTACAAAATGTACGGATCATTTTCTCAAGAAGCGCATGGTTATACAGCTCTAGATGCATCAAATAAAATGGAGTTAATTGATAAACCTCTTGTGCTTAAATCTATAAGAAGCCAAATTGACCCTAGTGATATAAATATATGTCGTTCTTTTCTTACTGGAGCGATGTTTGAAGTTGTGCATTATTTACTACCGGATCAAGTGGACGATTGTATAGAATTTGCAAACACAATCGGAATGAAAGAAGAAATTAATCAATAAGAAAATATAGATTTGAATCATATTTCTCAATAAATAAAATAACTTAACATGATAAAATAATACTTGGATGGTAGTCCAATACATATTATTAAAATTAAGATGGTTCAAGTTGGAGGAAGGCACCTTATGGTGTCTTTTTTTATGAAAAAATCCCCACACGATGTGCAGGGACTACGTTTAGTTAAATCAATTCATCAATCATAGGTTCATTATCATAACAAAAAGAACCATCAATCTTCTTTTTACAGTCATCACAATAATCCCAAGTCCCATTATCTATCCATTCGGAATAAACACCACTACTATTTTCACAACTACAATATTCTTGTTCTTCAGACAAAAAAATACCCCCTATTTATATAATTGTATATAACTACAATAGCAAAAACCCATAAGAAAATCTGTTACTTTATAATCAGAAATTTCACGTACTATATCTGATTGATAAAATAAAATTCAAAAGTCATTAATCATTTATCCTCTTCTAACCAATTGTATATAGGAACTTTACCAGTATAAGCCGTAGGCTTCTCAGTTTCCTTTGCATTACGTATTACCTCTTTAGCCTTATCTTTTACTCTACGGAGTTCTAACTCTTCTATTTTGGCATTTAAAGACGTTACAAGGTAATCTCTAAAACTTGTTTTTATTTTCCCTTGATTGTGCTTGTCCATAACTTTACGAACTACAGAATCAAAGGATCTTTTTGCAAGTTCGTTTTTCGTTACTTCACGTAAACCTTCGATAATGTTATGTAATTCTTCTTCGGTGTATGTTAGATGAACAGAGTTCGTCTTATCATCATCTATATCTTTTATATTATTTATATTTGTTATTTGTATATTGTTATTTGTAGGGTGACAATTTTGTCCTGTCCGTCGTTCTGGTGGTGACAATTTTGTCACTACGTTCGTTTTGGGATTTATCGCAACTTTTTCGGGTTCGTTTTTTCGAGAAGTTATGTTTTCGGTAGTGTCAGATTTGTCACTACGTTCGTTTCGCTGTTTTTTACGAACTACGACGAATTGTTCGTCTTCTTTTTTTGTAAATAATTCACGAATCTTATTTAAACAAGGTGACAAGTCGTATATATTTTTTGTTTTCATATTCTTTTTGTTGTATCTGTTGTATGTAGTAATTGCCCCTTTGTTTTCTAATCCTTCTAAATACCTAATTACAGTTCTTTTAGTTGTATTCAGATCATTAGCAAGTTTCTCTTGTCCTGGAAAGCATTTATTTTTATCTGCTCCAGCATAACTAAAAAGCATAGTCAAACAAGAAAATTCTCCAGGACTTAATTCAAATACTTTCATGGCATTACGCATTACATAATTGTAAGCGACGAAGTATCCGCCTTTTTCTAAAGGTTCTCCTGTAGTCACTTCATTCATGTTGTTCTTATCTATCACTTTACTAATCCTCCTCGAGGACAAAAGAAAAAAAGGCCTGTTTCCTAAATTAGATTATAGGAAACTAAGCCTCTTGCATTTTTGTTTTAAAAAATGTACACTAATGGTAACAATTTAAAAACAAGTAGCTACAAGAAGCTGCTTCTGGGTAGAGAGGGCATTCCAAAACTTTGGTCGGTTGGGGAATGTCTTTTCTTTTGTCGATATTTTATATTTATTGTAATACAAGTTACATAGAGTTACAACATACTCACAGGATAAAGAAAAAAAGCTAACTTGATTAAGTTAGCTTTTTTTGCTTCTATTTAGCGTTTAATCCTTTCCGAATAAGTTCGTAAACAGCTCCAGCGAAACTCGATATGTGATTTTCCTTTTGGTATTTTTCCACTTCTGCTACTAACTCAGCAGGGAACTTGATTAATTTTGAAATACGTTCCATTATGTTCACTTCCCTTTCGGTATATACTTGATATATACTTTCATTCGGTATATACTTAGTATATATCAAGTGAAAAATGAATTCAAATGGATCAAGTGAAGTTCTCGGAAAAGAATTTAAGAAAGAAGTGTGAATTATGTCAAAGAAGAAAACGCACGATGAGTATGTGAAAGAAATTGAAGAAGTTCACAACGGAAATATAGAGGTGGCTGGTAAATATATAAACGCAAGAACTAAAATAACTCATAAATGTAAACTAGGGCACGAATGGGATTCGCTCTCTTCAAACGTTTTAAAGGGGCAAAGTTGCCCGAAATGTGTAAAAAAAAGAGTTAGCGAAAGCCAAAAGAAAACTCATGAAGATTATATAAGAGAAGTTGAAGAAGTTCATAATGGTAATATTGAGGTTGTAGGGGAATATATAGATTCTAACACTAAAATAAAACACGGTTGTAAAACTTGTAATTGCGAATGGGAAACTGTTCCAAGAAGTATAATCAAAGGTCATGGTTGCCGTAAGTGTGGCGGATCGACAAGGAAAACACATGAAGATTATTTGAAAGAATTAGAAGAAAAACATAGTGGTAATATTAAAGTTGAAGGTAAATATATAAACAATAAAACTAAAATATTGCACAAATGTAATGTATGCATGCAAAAGTTTGATATGACGCCAACTTATATTTTTAGTGGTAGAGGGTGTCCTGAATGTACAAAAGTAAATTATAGAGAATTTAGGTCTAAATCACATGAACAATATGTGAGAGAAGTAGAAGATGTCCATAATGGCGACGTTGAAGTTAAAGGTAAATATGTAAATGCTATTACCAAAATAAAACACGGTTGTAGACATGGTCATGAATGGTATGCGCAACCAGTTCATATTATTCATAATGGTAGCGGTTGCCCTGAATGTAAAGAGTCGAAAGGTGAAAGGTTGATAAGAAACATCTTAGAGTCTTTAGATATTACATTCAAATCAGAGGTTACATTTAAAAATTTAAGAATAGAAAATAACGCGAAACTGAGATGCGACTTTGTTATATATAAAGATAACAAGCCTATATTAGTTATTGAATATAATGGTGAGCAACACTATAAACCAGTTGAAATATTCGGCGGTGTAGAAGGTTATAAGTTAACTAAAAAACGAGACGAAATCAAACGTAATATTCTAAGAAAACAAGGGATACAAGTTGTTGATATTCCTTACACTGAAACAGATGAACAAGTTAAATCTACAATAGGCTATTACGTTGATACACTCATAAAAAAAGAGCATGAGTTCAAGGCTCATACTCAAATTAAATCCACTTAGAAAAAAGATTCAATCAATAATAACACGAAAATATTAAGGGCGCCAATAAATATATGGCGTCCTTTTTGCGATTTTCAGGGGATTTTAACGAATCTTAAGGAGTCCTATTGAGTCGTAACGAACCGTAAACGATATTTAGGGAGGATTGTATAAGCTTGTCTAATGATTCGCTACATGTGTTCGGCGAGGACTTTGCGAAGACTAACGACCTCGCAAAATAACAATCAATGAATAACCAATGATAATTTATTGTTTTTGGTATTTTTCATTGAAAACACACATAAGTATCTGTTAGAATCGAAAATATCAATGATTAACCATTGGTTTTGAAAGGGGAATGAATATGTTATTAGGAAATCCATATGCGATTGACTTAGGAAATGGCTTCACAAAACGTGCTTCAAAGAAAAATAAGTCATTAGAAGCAGACGTTATTACAGAATTATCGGTATTAGCACCTGTAGATGATTACTACAATGAAGCTGAATTTACAAAAATCGAATTAACAAACACTGACTTTTCATACTACATAGGGGAGGAAGCGAGAAAATCTAAACTTCCACTTGTACGCGCTTTAGGAGAGAACAAAGCAAAACGTTACGAGGACCCAACATTTAAGAAGCAACTATTCGGATTCATTGCAAAAGACTTTAAGAAAAGTGTTACTATCCCGTTACTTGTTACTGGTCTTCCAGTATCTCACTTTGGAAATCAACGTGAGTCATTGCAAAAAGTAGCTATGGAAGAAACGGCTGTTAAAGTAAATGGTGAATTAATCACAATCAAAGTAAAACAGTGCTTAGTGATTCCACAGCCAGTAGGAACGCAATATTACTTAGTTAAGAAGGACATCATCAAAAAAGAAGATCGTATTCTTATTATTGATGGTGGATTTGGCACATTCGATGTTACTGATATGTCTGGTAATGCTGTTATCGATCGATTAGGAACTGAATTAGGTTGTGAGAAAGCATTTATGACTATTGAGCAAATCGTTCGCGATAACATCGGCGAAACTCCTGATTTAAGCGTTTCTAACATGCACTATATCCTTGAGAATGGTTATAAGTACAACGGCTCTCTATACGATTTATACACTCATAAAGACGTAGCGGAGAAGGTTGACGCTGAATTGCAACGACATTTTGAAGCAGCACTTCGTGAAGTTTCTCAAAAGTTTAACTTAGCTGTATACGATAAAATCGTATGGACTGGCGGAATGGCTGCACTTCACAAAAAGCGTATCGAAAAGAAAAAAGAGCAATACCCAACATTTACGGTTCTAGAAAATGGTCAAGAAGCTAACCTATTAGGATACTACTATTTAGGATGTGATGTCTTTGACAAACTTACAAAAGAAAAAGCTTCAAATTGAGCTTAACCCTAACAATGATAAGGTTCTTTATAACTTTGTAACTCGATTAGAGGAACAAGGTAAGGGGCAAAAAGGGTATGTAAATAAGCAGATTAAAAAAAGATTAGAAATGTACCAAATACTTGCTGAAGTTGCCGGTGAAGAAGATCCGCTTCAATTGGTTAAAAAGCTGTTAATCAATATAAACACTCACGGCATACAGAACGATGTTGGAGTAGATGAAAAACCATCTGAAGAAGCCGTTGATAATGCTATGGATTTAATTAACGGATTTGGAAACTGGTAAATAGTTATTTAAGTAAAATACAGCCCCTTCCTCTCTTTTCTCAAAAATAGCAGGAACGATATCATGTTGGAACTATGACCCTGAGAATGCAGAGAGGGAGGAGGTTAAATTTGAAAGGGGAGAGCATCATGAGTAATGTTAACCCTATGTTCGAACCTCGAAAACAATCTACTACAATAACAAACCGACAACCTCGTAAAATTCGTTCTGATAAAAAGAAAGACGTAAAAATCCCCATA
>NZ_KB895636.1:0-8444 GCF_000374885.1 Bacillus sp. 105MF
GAATTATCATAGTATGGGTTTTTATAATCTGCAGAATAAATGCCTTCCTCCAAATTAGTACGCCATTCATTTAATAGAGCTGTCTCATTTTGCTTCACCACAGTCGTATTTTGGGACATAATATCAATGGCTCTGTTTACAATCCATAAATGAGAACTTACGCCTTCATTATGTATAGATTCTGCTGACCACTTTAGAGCAATTGGTGGATCTTGGTGGCAATTTTCATGTGCAAATGCCACACTTTGGATAGGAGCTGTTAAAGCAATTACAGAAGCTATAGCTAAAATTTTTCTTTTCATAAATATTCCTCCATTTGATGTATAGTTAGATAGATTTAATAGATGCTTTATGGTAAAGGTACTAATTCATAGCCAGCGTAGTCTTCAGGCGCAGATCTTCCCCACAATTTATCTTGATTTGCAAATGGTTGCTCTGAAGTCTCTAGCTGGAAGGTTGTTATAACTCCATAACTAGATTGCTGTGGATCTGCATTATACCAGTCAGTAGGTCTACCAAGTTTATCTCTAAGATAATCCGTTTTACCTGTAACTAAATCTATTTCCTTCGAGTTTTTTTTCTTAACTGTTAAAGTACTTCTTGATTGGTCACTAAAATAGATCCAGCTTCGATTGCCTGCATTTACGTATTTTTTTGTTCCTCCTGCATCAGCATTTGGTCCTCCAATCCACATTGACATTGTAATTGGAGTATTATTTCTTATATATCCATCACTCTCTACTTCAGCCGGCACTTCAAAATTGATAGGTGTACCATAATACTCATTACCTTTTGTATCCTTATGCTTTTCAGCAGCACCATAATAAGACGAGTTTTTATATTGAATTACATAATGCCAACCCGCAAACTTCTCATAAGTTATTCCAAGTCTATTCTGACCTACAGGTGCTACTCGTTTTTCAAAAGGAATACCTGTCACCCACAAATATTTGTCTACTAGTATGTAATCTTTATTTGTGGTAATTGGATCCCCATAAATATCAAGTATACGATCGTCCTCAGCTGCATAAGCAGAATTTGTAGGAAAAACAGTAACGATCAAACTAAATATGAATGCTAAGAATGTAAGTATAGGTAGTTTTCTTTTCATAAACATATCTGCATCCCTTCTTATTTTTACTATTGGTTTTATCATCTGCGCGCATCATCTACTAGTAGACCAACTACATCCTATCTAGCAAATCTTTCATTTTTCTTTCATAAATGTTACAAAAGTCTTTCAAAGGTCTGACTTCTTCTCTGATGAAACGAATAAACAAAAAGGAAAACCTAGATGTTCATTAGCTTCATAGATCGTTCATTCAATAATTTAGATACAAATATGTAATTTTGCATATTGAAATTTATTGATATTTTTGTAATCGCTTACTGTAATAAAAACATAAAGATGTACCACATCTAAACACCAAGAAAGAGGAGGAAATATTATAGAAATTGCAATGGCAGTTTTAAAATTTGTAGGTGGATTACTTCCATTCGTTCAAGAACTTTTAAAAGCATTTATGTAAGTTCATTATTCAGCAATTATTTATAAAAATTATCATACAAATGATCTGTATCTCAAAGATGAATTGATGTGCAGATCATTTGTGTGAGCAAGCTTTAACAAAAAAGAATCCCTAAAAATAAGGGATTCTTTTTCTCTATCTATTTCTTTTCTGATATGACGGGAAGAGTAAACCAAAATTCACATCCTTGTTTTCCATCAGGACGGTCCCGAACACCAATTTCTCCTTTATGCATTTCCACTAGTGATTTTGCAATGGCGAGTCCAAGTCCAGATCCTCCAGATTGTGAACTTCTTGATGGATCTGTTCTGAAAAAGCGTTCAAATATACGTATTTGTTCATCGTAGGAAATCCCATTCCCCTCATCACGTAAAGTGAATATAATTTGCTGTTTCTGTTTATTTTCCTCTACAATTAACTCAATTGTGCCACATGTAGGAGAATGACGGATCGCATTATGTAACAAATTATTGATTACTCGGGCTATTTTACATGGCATAATCCAAAGTTTTGGCAATGTATCCGAAACACGTAATTGCAGATCAATCTCTTTATCTTTCAATAGGATAGCGTGTGAATCTATTACTTTTAATAGAATACTATCTAAATGTATTAAACTTGGATGAAATGCTTCTTGTCCAAGTTCTAACTTAGACAGTTCAAATAAATCATTAATTAATCCATTTAATCGTTGTATTTCGTTTAGAATTGTCGTTAGGTACTGCTTTTTCATATCAGCATCTGCAATTAAGCCATCCTGTAACGCTTCTATCATCAATTGTATGCTAGCAAGAGGAGTTCGTAAGTCATGTGAAATATTCGCAATCAGCTCAGTACGTTCTTTTTCTCCTTTTTCTAACTTAGTAAAGCTTTCTTCTAATTTTTTTGCCATTTCTTGAAAAGCTGTGGCTAATTCTTTAAACTCTTCCGGTTCTTTCCCTATTATGTACATCGTTCCAAAATGTCTATCACTAAATTGTTTGGTTAATGCAATTAAATTTTGGATCGATCTCATAATAGGACGTGTCATTAACCAGTAAATAATCGTTGAAATAATGAGTGCTACAATCACGATTACTGTAAATAACCGTGTCTGTTCTGGTCTAAGTAACATTTGTCTTTCGCTATACCAGATAGAGATTAACATGATACCCGTACTTAATAAATTCATCAATAACAATTGATAACGTAACTTCATAGCTCATTTCCTCCATCTGGATCAAAGCGATAACCTATGCCCCAAACTGTATGAATCCAACGATTCTTTGTTGTATGTTTCTCTAATTTCTCACGTAGGCGACTTACTAAAACTGTTACTGTATTTGTGCACCCTTCATACTCAAAATCCCAAATTTGTTCAAGAAGTTGGGATCTTGAAAATACTTGTCTTGGATGTTTTGCCATTATATGAAGTACCTCAAACTCTTTCACTGTTAACTCAATTTCATGCCCACAAACAAATACACGTCTTTTTGCCGGGTGAATATCCAAATCTTGGAATCTAATTATTTCTGATACTGGTTCTTGCATTTGTATTGTTGCTTGATTGCCTCTTCGTAATAAAATTTGTACCCTTAATACTAATTCACGAGGCGAAAACGGTTTTGTTACATAATCATCCGCGCCTATTGTTAATCCCAAAATTCGATCTCTTTCTTCTGCCCTAGCAGTCAAAATAATAATAGGAACATTAGAGTGTTGGCGAATTTCCTCACATAGTTCCCATCCATCTTTTTTCGGCATCATCAAATCTAAAACAATGAGATCTGGTTGATATTGCTGAAATAAATTCCAACCTTCTTCTCCGTTTTCAGCTGTGTATACTTCATATCCTTCACTTTCTAAGTACCGTTTGCATATTTCACGGATATTATCTTCATCTTCTATAATTGCAATTCTTGTTGTCATACATAAAATCTCCTCTGTTCTTTTATCAAAAATAAAAGAAATCTTTTTTGATTTACTTATAATATTGTGAAATGTTTTTTTCTAATTGCTAGTATTTTTATGTTACTAACGATTCATATAAAATTTATATTCGTAAGTTTATCTTAGTTTAAATATCTTTCATATTTCTTTCAGAAATGTAACAAAACTCTTTCAAATGTTCTGGTGCAAAAATAAATTATAAAAAATAGAGTTCTGGTGCAAAAACTTTGAAGTATATGAAAATGGTCTATCAAACTTGGACATACTTATAGTACTACTCTATAAAAGGTGTGTGATCAGTATGGAAAAGGAGAATATATTTAAGTGGAAACATTATCAACCAGACATCATCTTGTTAACTGTACGTTGGTACCTACGGTACAACTTAAGCTTTCGCGATTTGGTGGAAATGATGGAGGAACGGAGCTTATCCGTTGCTCATACAACGATTATGCGATGGGTACATCAATATGGGCCAGAGTTTGATAAACGAATTCGGCGTCATCTCAAACAAACGAATAGCTCATGGAGAGTAGACGAGACATATATAAAAGTAAAAGGACAATGGATGTATTTATATCGTGCCGTTGATTCTGAAGGAAACACGATTGACTTTTATTTGAGTAAATCTAGAAATCATAAGGCTGCAAAGCGATTCTTCAAGAAAGCTTTGCGGTCTTTTCATGTTTCACAGCCTCGTGTGATAACCATCGATAAGAATCCCGCCTATCCTGTAGCAATTGAAGAGTTGAAGAATGAAAAAAAGATGCCTGTAGGCATCCAAATAAGGGAAGTGAAATATCTCAATAACATCGTGGAACAAGATCATCGGTTTATTAAAAAGCGAGTTCGTTCGATGTTAGGATTCAAATCATTTCGTACAGCCACTTACATACTGAGTGGCATAGAAGCGATGCATATGATGAAAAAGAATCAACTTCATCAAGAGGTAAAGTCTGCCCAAAATCAAAAAGAGTTCATTCACCAAATGTTTGGACTTATAGCATAAAATACGATTCCGTTAGGATTCTACTATTCTCCGTATTATTCTTCTTCATATATTTGCACCAGAACCCGATTTCTCACTCAAAGATTGCAAACTTAAAATCATTAAAAGATACTTTGTTGGGTTCTGGTGCGAAAACTTCAAGATAATTGCAAGTAATCTCTAAATCTTGGACATACTGATACTATTACTTTAAAAAAGGTGCGTGATCAGTATGGAAAAGCGAAATTTATTCAAGTGGAAGCACTATCAGCCTGATATTATTTTGCAAACAGTAAGATGGTACCTACGGTATAACTTGAGCTTTCGTGATTTGGTGGAAATGATGGAGGAACGGGGCTTATCCGTTGCTCATACAACGATTATGCGTTGGGTTCATCAGTATGGTCCTGAATTAGACAAAAGAATCCGTCGTCATCTCAAGCAAACCAACGACTCTTGGAGAGTCGATGAAACATATATCAAAGTAAAAAGTCAATGGATGTACCTGTATCGTGCTGTCGATTCGAAAGGAAATACCATCGATTTTTACCTAAGCAAAGCAAGAAACCACAAGGCTGCAAAGCGATTCTTCAAGAAAGCTTTGCAGTCTTTTCATATTTCTGAGCCTCGTGTCGTGACAGTCGACAAGAATCCAACTTATCCTATAGCAGTTGAAGAATTGAGAAAAGAAAAAAAGATGCCATTAGGCATCCAACTAAGGCAAGTGAAATATCTCAATAACATAGTGGAACAAGATCATCGGTTTATTAAAAAGCGAGTTCGTTCGATGTTAGGATTGAAATCCTTTCGCACAGCTACATCCATTATTTCTGGAATAGAAGCTATGCATATGGTAAAAAAAGGGCAACTTGTTTTACTGGACAAGTCTGTTCAAAATCAAGTGAAGTTCATCCATCAACTATTTGGAATTGCTGCTTAAGACTAGATTCCACTAGGAAACTTTTCGCCTCTTCATATCTTTCGTAAGTATTTGCACCAGAACCTAAAATAGAATTCCGCTAGAAATATATGAACTATATGCTCTTTCATTTTATTTTTGCACCAGAACCCATCTAATTTCGTTTTCAAAGAATATTTGGCCATAAAAAACTGCACCTCTAATTATTAGTTATGTCCAACAATTAGAGGTGCTACTTTTCTAGTACAATGTTTTTTTGTCGTGTCGAGCTAAATATAGCATACATAGAATAAGGGAATGCAGTACACATCAGCATACAAGCATTCCCTTGTTATTTTTATGTTATTACTTTACATTTTATGTCCCCAGTAGTCAAAGTGATAATCTTTACCGTCGATTTTAAACCAACCGTCTGAATAAAGTGAACCATCTTCTCTAGCACAATACCAAAGGTATCCGTATGCAAGAGGAAAAGGTCTATATCCACCACCAACGTTGAACCATCCTGTTTTAGCTGCTCCATTTTCATCGAAGTAATAATATTTATTCTCGATAGTTTGCCAGCCCTTTTGTGCTACGCCGTTATTGTCAAAGTGGTATAGCTTACCATCTATTTTTTCGAACCCTGCTTTGTTAACTGAGCCGTCTTCATGGAAATAATATTTTTTTCCGTCAATGTTGTCATAATCATTGAACGTATAATTGCGACCATTTGTGAAATAGTAGTTCTTACCGTCTATTATTTTCCAACCGGTATAGAGAGGTCCATCTTCTAAACTATAATATTCCACTATTTTCTCTCTTTTGTTGATCCCTGTTTTAAAAATCGAACCGTCATGATTAAATGTTAATATTTTGTTGTCAAACTTAACATTAACAACGCTGTCTATAACTTCTCCATTTAGATTAGAAACTCTCTCAAGCACACCTTTATCGGAAAAGTGAAGGATGACACCTCGATCTTCTAGACGTATTTCATCTTTAAGGACCACACAACCTCCGAAATAATAAATTTCACCATCGATTTCCCGCAAACCATTTTCAATAAGTGCTCCAGAAGCATCGGAATAGGAACGACCATCATAGCCACTCTTGCTCCATGCTGATCGTTGCAAAGCGCCAGAATCATTGAAAGTATAAAACTTACCCTCAATCCGTACACCATTTTTATTTCTCTCCGTAGCCAATTCGCCATTAGACGGATCAAAATAATAAGTCTTCCCCTTAATGTCTTGCCAACCTGTCATGAGAACTCCATCAGCATCTGCAAAATGATAAGCAGAACCTTGGTTTACCCAACTGTTCTTTATTACATTTCCAGAAGAATCTTTTGCAATCAATTTAGTAGAATCTTTTTCATCAGCTACAAACTGTACTTCGTCATACTTCTGTCTCTCATTTTCTTTACCCGGATACCACTCTATTAACCAATTGTGAATTTCATTGTTGCTTTTATCATCGAAACGAATTTCAGAGTAGAAACGCTCACCAGTACCGAACTTTGAGGTATCCCTATCACCAGCTAAACTTACTCCATTCTTGTTATTTAAACGGAACTGAACTGTACCAGCATCAGAATTTTCTATCTGAACAAGTTCAAACACTTCATCATCGCCAAGCGAATCGGAATATTGAAGTTCGTTTCCTTCTTTTCCTGAAAGGTATTTTGAACCTGTTTTTACGATTACTTTATTCGTTCCTTTTTTATAAGGGATAATTTGATAAGGTTTACCATCATTTAGTCTAATGAATGGCAGTAGCAGACCTGTCTCTATGACGTTAGTACGCTCCGCCAATACATCAGATAATCGATCATAAAAATCTGCACGAGCTTTAGGATCATTATTAACATAGTTGTCAAGGACATCTTTAGATACTGGCTTTGAAGTCAATGTTATCAATTGTTTTTGCTTATCTGATAATTTATTTGCTATCTGATCAAATAGGTAATCTGAATTTCTAGCAATCACCGTCCAATCGCCAAAGGAGTCGCCGGAATATTTTTTGTAAAGTGGACCAAGAAATCTTGGGTTTTTACCAGATGCTTTTTCTACAAATGCATGTTGGCCTTGATTTATCACAACTCCGGTCTTTCCTTCGTCTAATTGTGCTTGTGTAATGTAAAGAAGATCGTGTTCTGAGACATTTGCTGCATTAGGGTTTAAATCTATAATTGCCCCTGCGTCAGTAATTTTAAGCTGCTGCCCAGATTTTAGTTGATGAGTTTCAATTCTTCCATTTGGATAGCGTACTTTAACTTGTTTAATAAAATTCAAATCACCTTTTGTATGATACATGGAAATATTAAATTCCCCAGATGTAAAACTAGGGGCCTGGTAAGTTTCGTTTTCTGCATATACATCAATGTGAGTGCCTGGGTCTCGATCCCCTGGGCTTATTCCAAGTGTTTCATAAGTGTTTGCTATAGCACCTAATACAGTAATACCTATATCTACTACTGCACCTATCCCTGCGCTAGCCTTATTTTCTGCAATCGGTGCCATAGAAAAAAGAATTCCTAATGCCGCTGTAGCAGGAATTATCCTCTTTCCAATTCCATTTGTTTTAAATTTCTTTTTCATTTTGTTCTCCTCTTTGTAAAACTTTTCACTTTGAAATTTGTATTTGGAAGTCCATCTTAATTTAAATACCTTTCAAATGTCTTTCGTAAATATTACAAAAGTCTTTCATTAGTTTTAATTTCTAATAAGTGAAGTATTAAACACTAATGCGAGGAGATTAAAACATATATTAGGGGTCACCATACATCACCATCAAGCTAAGAAAGGCAAATACCCCAAAAGGAAAGAATGAGCTTTCTTGTAATAAAAAACAAATCAGTAATACTAGGAGATTCCTTTTCAATGGCTATATTGAGAAATACGTGTATAAGACAGTATTTAAAGTTAAGTATGATACGATTATAGTAAGGGGGGAAGCTATATGAACGGTCTACAAGAAAAAACATCTGAATTATTAAAAGAGAAAAAAAAGCCAATCACTGTAGTTTTAAAGAGTGGGGTTAGGATAACCGGGCAGATTCTTGCAATGGACAAATTTACGATTCTTATGATGGTTC
>NZ_KB895637.1:0-8113 GCF_000374885.1 Bacillus sp. 105MF
TTCATAAGAGCAAGCTCTTAATCCATTCGCTCGACTTGCATGTATTAGGCACGCCGCCAGCGTTCATCCTGAGCCAGGATCAAACTCTCCAATAAAGTTAGTTTGTCTAGCATCTAAAAATAAAAATTGACGTTTCACGTTGTTTGTTTCGTTCAGTTTTCAAAGAACTTGTTTGCCGCTCATTTGCGACTCCCTTATGTTAACACTTTCATGTTTCAATGTCAACTAAGTTTTTTATTTCGTTTGTCGCGTTTTGTGTTGTTGCTATCGGCGACTCGTATAATACTACACCTCTATATAGTAATCGTCAATAGCTTTTCAAAATTTTTTTTGATAGATTTATTCCTTCTTTATGTAGCATTGATCTCCCCCCTTCTTTCCACTTAGTTTCTCCCAGCTATAAATCTTTAGTAGATTATCATACATTTGCATTTCTCTATTTGATTCTATACTTACAACCTTATTTTAACAATTCATAGTATATAATGAGATAGCTATTGTATTTTTCATTATCGAAAACAAAATACAAAACTCTATTATAAGCAGGTGAAACTATGGAAGATATCCGTGTACTTATAGCAGACGACGAAAAAGAAATACGAGATTTATTAAAAAAATATCTAGAACGAGAATTATATACAGTTGATATCGCTATAAATGGTGAAGAAGCTCTTCACTTATTTAATCAAAATAAATATAACCTCATCATACTAGATCTTATGATGCCTAAAGTTGATGGTATCGAAGTATGTAGAAGACTTAGGAATAAAACAAATATCCCCATATTAATGCTCACTGCTAAAGATCAAGAAGTAGATAAAATTTTAGGCTTAAGCATAGGGGCAGACGATTATATTACAAAGCCTTTTAGTATTAATGAAGTGGTTGCTAGAATAAAAGCTCTTATGAGGCGTTTTTTAGTATTAGGGAGTAACGCTAGCGTACAAGAAAAAACACTCTTAACATTCAAAGGACTAACAATTGATGTAAACAAGTACATAGTTAACGTAGATGGCAAAGAAATATCTTTAACTGGAAAAGAACTTGAACTATTAAAGTTCTTCGCCTCAAATCCTGAACAAGTTTTTACAAAGACGCAACTCTTCCGCAATGTTTGGGATAGTAATTATATAGAAGATGATAATACCGTTATGGTGCACATTCGAAAGCTTAGAAAGAAAATCGAGGCTGACCCTTCAAATCCCAAATTCATCCAAACCATCTGGGGCATCGGTTATAAATTTGTAGGTGAGAAGCATGAAGAATGATAAAGTTCTGTATCTTCTTCTATTGCAACTTTTAGCAATCACGGTACTCCTATTTATAGATATAAGTAACAATCAATTAGAAACAGGAAGATTAGCTTTATTTATTGCACTCTTCATTATGACAATCAGTCTTTTCTTTATAAGACTTCATTTCATCGAAAATCGAAAATCCATGGTTACCGGATTAAAACGTGCTATCAAGGGAAATACACATGCAAGACTCTATACAAATAACGATCATTCATTGGATGAAGTAATCTTTTCTACAAATGAATTAATAACCGCGCTAGAAAAAGTACAAATTGAAGCTGTAAAATCTCATGAATCTAGAAAACAGCTCCTATCTAGTATTTCGCATGATATCCGGACACCCCTTACTTCTATTATTGGCTATGTTGATGCTTTAAAAGATGATATTGCTACTTCAGAAGAAGAGAAACGAGAATATCTTGAAATTATTTCAAAGAAATCAGGCAACTTAAAACAATTAGTTGATGAAATATTTAATATGGCCAAGCTAGATGCAGATGAATTTCCATTGAAGGAAGAGCCTCTCAATTTTGCTGAAATTGCTAGAGAATCTTTAATTGAATTTTTACCTGAACTAACAAAACATGATTTAGAGTTACAAGTTAGCATCCCAGAAACACCTTGTCCCGTTACAGCAGATTATCTTAGCCTTATACGAGTTATAGGTAACCTCATGAAAAATGCTATATATTACGGAAAATCCGGAAAGATAATAGGAATAAAACTCTTAGAGACGACTAATGAATATCAGCTGCTTATTTGGGATAAAGGACCTGGAATTTCAAAACATGATTTAAATAATGTATTTGAGAGAATGTACCGAAGTGAACAATCAAGGAACCATTCTCATGGCGGGAGTGGTCTAGGACTTGCTATCGCTAAAGCTCTCGTAGAAAAAAACGGCGGGAAAATATGGGTAGAAAGTATTCCGTGGGAAAGAACCACATTTGGATTTTCTATCCCAAAACAAACCATTTTTAAGAAACAGTTAAGAAATGATTAAGTAGCAGTTAAATCCTCCTTTATATCATGTAATTAAGAGCTTATGGAAAGCAGGTGTTTCAAAATGAATGCAATTATAAAGACAACAAATCTCACTAAGATTTATGGCAAACAAAAATCAGTAGATACTCTAAATATAACTGTAAACCAAGGAGAGATTTACGGATTTATCGGGCGAAATGGTGCTGGTAAAACGACTACAATTCGAATGCTACTAGGATTAATAAGACCTACAAGCGGAAAAATCGAAATATTCGGGGAAGATTTTTTTCAACACCAAAAAGAAATTTTAAGGAGAATCGGTTCTATCGTTGAGGTTCCGGGGTTCTATGAAAACCTAACTGCAAGAGAGAATCTATTAATTAATGCAAAGATAATCGGGGTTCATAAAAAGAATGCGATTGGAGAAGCACTAGAAATTGTAGGCTTGCAGAATGAAACAAAAAAGCTAGTAGGAAAATACTCTTTAGGGATGAAACAGCGGTTAGGAATTGCAAGGGCTCTTCTCCATTATCCAGAACTGTTAATATTAGATGAACCAACTAATGGTTTAGATCCAATTGGTATTAAAGAAATGCGAAAGCTCATTAAATCTTTAGCACAAGAAAGAAATATAACGATATTAATTTCCAGTCATATTTTAGCTGAAGTCGAACAGCTAGTCGATCATATGGGAATTATTCATGAAGGAAAGTTATTAGAGGAAATTGCTCTTGATACACTTCGAAAAACAAATCGGAAATACTTAGAATTCCAAGTAAATAACGATAATAAAGCTGCAATGTTGTTAGAAAACCAATTCCATATTTCGGATTATGAGGTTCATGATGAAGGTAACATTCGCGTCTATTCCCATTTTGGACAACAAGGACAGATTAATAAAACATTTGTCCAAAACGATATCGAAGTATTAAAAATTATGATGAGCGAAGATAGATTAGAAGATTACTTCACCAAATTAGTTGGAGGTGGAACAATTGGTTAATCTACTATACACCGAACTATTAAAATTAAAACGTTCTAACATGTTCTTAATTAGTATTATTGGAGCAGCTGTGGCACCTTTTATGGTAGTAGTAGCTTCATATGTACACATAAAAACAAAAAATCCTAATCCAACTATACTATTTGATAGACTGTTCTCTGATGTCAATCTATATACTGTTTTAATAATTGGAATCCCCCTATACGGTGTAGTGACTGCTTATCTCTTTAACCGAGAATATACGGAAGATACATTAAAAAATCTATTAACCATTCCTGTATCACGTATTAACTTTATTATAAGTAAATTCATCCTCCTATTTGTTTGGATTATGATGCTAACTATAGTTGCTTGGGGACTAACTTTATTATTAGGATTATTAGGAAACTTCTCTGGCTTCAGTAGCTCATTACTTCTGCAATCTTTAATAAAATTTTTAATGTGTGGCGGATTTCTTTTTATTTTATCAACCCCTATTGTACTGCTAACCCTTGTAATGAAAACTTATGTTCCGCCTATCATATTAACAATCGTTATAACGATGATAAATGTTATGACTGCAAACTCAGAGCACAAAGATTTATTTCCTTGGGCAGCAACAATCGATATAGTAAATAACGAACTGCAACCAACATATCCTCCGGAATATTCATATATCATCATTGCAGCTACATCTATTATCGGCTTTATCACAACAATATTCTATTTTAAAAAGGTTGATATTCATTAATCTAAGTAGATAAATCAAGAAATTTATTAGTAGATGCGTTATGTACCACTTAAAATCAGACTTTTATTAAAAGTCGTTCCCACACCTCTCTTTTGTTCCCCCTGGTAATTTTGAGGTGTGGGTCTAATTTCCGGTTATATGGATTAAACACTCCCTATAAAAGATTTCAACCACTTTGTCATCTATTATTACCCACAGACAGGAGCTATTAAAGATGAATAAAAAGAAGATACTCTACCATTACCTTTCTACCAGTTTTTTAATACTAGTCTTTCTTATCCCATTTTCACAAATTAGCTTTGCTGAAAGTGAACAAACTAAAGAACAACGCATACAACAAATTGACCAATTTATTAAAGAACAACAAGAGCTTAGTCAAATACCAGGAATATCAGTAGTCATTGTCGAAAAAGGAAAAACTGTTTATCAAAAAGGATTTGGGTACGCAGATTTAAGAACAAAAAAGCCCGTGAATGAAGATACTTTATTTGAGCTAGCTTCAACAAGTAAAGCTTTTACAGGTTTAGCTATTTTGCAATTAGAAAAAGAGGGCTTACTAAAAAGAACTGACGATATCACAAAATTTTTACCCTGGCTAAAATTAACTTATAACGATAAACCAGTAAATATTACTTTAAATCATTTGCTTTATCAAACTAGCGGAATACCTTCTACCACTATTAGCGATATTCCCATCAGTACAGAGAATGATGCACTAGAAGCAACCGTCAAAACATTACAACACACAAAATTGGATCATAAGCCAGGAAGCTCTTTTGAATACGCAACTATTAATTATGATATTTTAGGACTTGTAATTGAAAAAGTGACAAAAAAGCCATATGAAGTTTATATGAAGCAAAACATCTTAAACCAAATTGGAATGAAAAATTCATTAGTAGGCTACTTACAAGGACAATCCAATGAGATGGCTACTGGGTATAAATTAAGATTTATGAGACCATATGCATATACACAACCTATCTATCGTGGTAATACACCCGCAGGTTATGTTATCAGTAATACAAATGATTTAGCAAAATGGATGAATCTTCAATTAGGAACTGAAACAAACGATTCTATTGATCCACAACTAATTTCGGATTCACATATCCCTGATAAGACAGTGAAACCAGTTGCTAATAATAGCTACTATGCCAGTGGATGGGTTGTTTTACAAAAAGACAAAAAAATTGTATTCCATGATGGAGAAAATCCAAACTTTTCGTCTTTTATTATAATGCAACCGGATGAACAAACAGGTGTAGCGGTGTTAGCAAATATGAAAAGTACATTTACTACATCAATTGGTCAAGGTGTTATAGATCTCTGGAACGGAAAGAACATTTCCGGTACACAGCAAATAGATAGCTTTCAAAAGGTAGATAAAATAGCAACCATAATATTCATTGTGACAGCGTGCTTAAGTATATTATTTATAATTTTAACCATAAGACTTATAAGAAGGTTATTACAAAAACGCCGAAATTGGACTTTATTAAACAAAAAGAAATTCATATTATTTCTCATAAATATATGTGTCGTTGCAGGGGGACTACTATTCTTTTTAAAACTCCCCAAAATACTACTTGGAGCACCTTGGTCGTTTATTACAGTATGGGCTCCCGTTACAGTTACACTAACAATGTATAGCTTTATAACAGTTATAATTTTATATTCCATCTATACAACTTTAATGTTTTTTACTAAAAAAGAAATGAATAGATTTATTTCTTAACATTGTATTTCATAGATAGCTTTTCATTAATATTTTGTATAGGAGTGAAATTATGAGCAATACAATTATTGCCTTCATACTCGGTATTGTAGAAGGACTAGCAGAATTCCTACCTATTTCTTCTACTGGGCATCTTATACTAGTAGGACACTTATTAGGTTTTGAAGGAGAAAGAGCAAAAACATTTGAGATTGTCATACAATTAGGAGCAATTTTAGCTATTGCTGTTTTATATCACAAACGCCTTGTTTCCTTATGTAACATTAAGCCTCTCTTGCAGAAAGAGAAAAAATTCAATGCACTACATGTTTTCCTAGGTGTATTCCCAGCTGTAGTTGCTGGCTTACTATTACATGATGTAATCAAAACATACTTATTTCAGCCATATACTGTCGTTATCGGACTTGTAGCAGGAGCTATTCTTATGATTTTTGCAGAAGTTAAAAAACCTGAAGCTACCTCTTATTCATTAGATGATTTAACATATCGTCAAGCATTAACAATTGGATTATTTCAATGTCTAGCGATATATCCTGGTTTTTCAAGAGCTGGATCCACAATGTCTGGAGGATTGTTAGCAAAAGTAAATTATAACGCTGCATCAGAATTTTCTTTTCTTATCGCTCTTCCTGTCATGGTTGGTGCAACAGGTCTAGACTTATTAAAAAGTTGGGAACATTTAAGTATAGATGATATTCCCATGTTTGCAGTAGGATTTATTACTTCTTTTGTAGTAGCAATGTTGGCAGTAGTAACTTTTTTAAAGTTACTAGCAAAAATCGGTTTAAAGCCATTTGCCTATTACCGCATTTTGTTAGCCATTGTGTTCACTCTCTTCGTATTGCTCTAACTATAGAAAGATCACCTATAAAAAGACAACAACTAACCGATATTCCTATGAAAGAATCGGTTAGTTGCAATTATACCACCCTAACAGACGTACCTTCTTCATTTTGACGAAAAGATACGTTAAACAAACTCTCCATAAAAAGCGTTGGTTTTATTACTCGAAATAAATTATCTAATCTTGAAAACTTAGGTAGTCGTTTAAAATGGCTTGACTTCTTTATTCCGAATATTCTTTAATATTATTATAGAGGTTTATAGGAAAGATAGATGAGCAGAACCTTATGGCAATGAATTATGTATTTGACTATATAATAGAGAAATAGGTGAATGATACAAATGTACCAATTAGCACAAAAGTATTGGGATGAGTATTGGAAGGAAAGTGAAAAACCTCAATCTGTCAGTGCATGGCAGTTCGGAGCATCTCCTGACTATCTTGCTCAATTAGTAATTGATGGCGTGAAAACAGCAACATGCTCTGGTCATATCTTCTATGAACTAGACAATGAGCCGCTTCCTACGACAAATGATTATAGCATTATCTTAAATAGCCAGGATGAGCCTGTAGCCATTATTAAAACAATAGAAGTAACTGTAACACCAATGAATGAAGTTCCCGAAGAATTTGCCATTGCAGAAGGCGAAGGTGATCGAACTTATGACTACTGGAGAAAAGCACATATAAAATTTTTCACAGAAGAGTTACACAAAATTGGACGTGAATTTTCTGAAGACATGTTACTCGTTTGTGAGCGTTTTAAACTCATTGATATCAAAAGATAAACATAGCTACTATTCACACTTAAGCCCATCATCTATGATTCGAGAGATACATATAGATGATGGGCTTATGTTATTATCTCTAACTTGGAGAAAAGAAGCCTTATGAAGGACTGCAAAAAAATATAAACAATACTTACATATACAAAACATTTTTGCAGAGCATCTCACATTCTCACAAACTATCAATGCTTCTCCAGAACAATTCGTCAAAAATACTTATATGATTCTGAGCAAGCACTTCTAGAGTAGGTAAAGCATCACATATTGAGAGGCCACGGTTAGCCACCGAGCAAGAAATGTTAGAACATACAAGATATCCAGTTGGTGGAGTACCTTCATTCAGAATTAAAATCTATTTTTACTGGAGGCGTTTCTCCGTACTCTTTAGTAAAATAAAAGTGGATAGAGGAAAATTATTTGCATACGGAAATAGGTATTATGTTATTAACCACAAAAAAACCTAAGTCGAAACGACTTAGGTTTTTGCTTGGCGACGTCCTACTCTCACAGGGACAAGGTCCCAACTACCATCGGCGCTAGAGAGCTTAACTTCCGTGTTCGGTATGGGAACGGGTGTGACCTCTCTGCCATCATCACCAAACTATTGAAGGCATATTCCTTCAAAACTAGATAACATTTGCTTCATATTATATGGTTAAGTCCTCGATCTATTAGTATTCGTCAGCTCCACATGTCACCATGCTTCCACCTCGAACCTATCAACCTGA
>NZ_KB895638.1:0-8059 GCF_000374885.1 Bacillus sp. 105MF
ATTTATGTATACGAGATTTAGGATACTTTTCTCTAAAAGATTTAGATCAGATGGATCAACGGGGAGTATTCTATGTTTCACGGTTGAAATTAAATAATAGCGTATATGTAAAAAATGAATCACCAAATTTTTTTCGGAATGGGGCAGTAAAAAAGCAATCTTTATATGTTTTGCTTAACCTTGAAGATATTATGCATCAGATAAAGCCAGGAGATACTTATGAAATTCAGAATGCCTATATTGGACAACAAAAATTACCCTCACGAGTTGTAATATATAGACTCACATCAACTCAAATTCATAAACGTAGGAAACAACAAACTTATGTTGAAAAGAAAAAAGGAGTTACATACTCTGAAAAAAGTAAACGTCTAACAGAAATCAATGTTTATATTACCAACATTCCATGGGAAGTTGTTCCGATGGAACATATTCATGATATCTACTCTCTACGTTGGCAAATAGAGATTGTATTTAAAACATGGAAATCTCTTTTTGGTATCAATCGTTGCCACAATATTAAGCGGGAACGTCTAGAATGTCATCTTTACGGCCAATTAATCGCTATTTTTCTTTGTTCTTCAACTATGTTCAAAATGAGACAACTGTTACTACAGAAAAAGCAAAAAGAATTAAGTGAATATAAAGCTATTTACATGATTCAAGATCATCTGTATTTGGTGTATGAAGCCCTACAAAAAAGTACTCAAGAAATAACAAAGGTTTTTCTCCAACTTTTTAATCTCTTACAAAAAAACGGCCGAAAATCTCACCGGTATGAGAAGAAGACAGTCTTTGATATTCTGGGCATTGTATATGAGTATAGTGGTTTGAGAAGACAAAAGAAAGCTGCATAATTTTTTAAAATGATGCCTATCTAGGTTTATTTGGCATGTGCATTTTTAAGAGTGTACCTCTACTTTAAGGATATTTTAATCCTGATGAACGAAAGTTCATTTTGTTTCTGTTCTTAAGTTGATGGGCATGGGGTCACTATATCATTTCCGGAAAATTGTACGTTTAGACACAAATTGGACAAATTTAAATCGTTTCCTGTACGCTAAATTAAAATGAATAATTACTATTTTTCAGCATATCCTAACCCTTATCCAGTAACATAGGTTGGAGAGAACTTTATGCAAAAACATAAATTATCCATAATATTTTATGGAATTATAATAACATTTTTCTTTATATCTCCATTGAAAGGGAAAGCAACCAATGTGTGTAATAAGGATTTTTATAATACTTTATTGGCCCCATATGCAAGTCAAGTTATTAGAAAGCAGCTTGGAACATATCATCAATATAGTTTAACAGAGACAAAAGTTATAAAAGTTGAGCGATATCCAAAAGGAACTTTTAATTTTCTTGTCACAACTGAATATCATACTTATGTAAATGCTCATAATCCTCCGAATTACAAAGTAACAATTACTTTTAATATTGATCCCAGTGGGGTAAAAGTTAAAAAAGTGAAACAACAGAAAGAATAGAAAAAACAGTGAAGTATAAACTCACTGTTTTTTTAATGTACGGTAAAGAGATATTTGTTCAGAAAACCTTATATTTATGAACAGAGCATAGAATTCAATAATATCAAGGTTTTCTAGCTATAATCACGTTCATAAAGTGTGTACATAATTCAATGTTCAATTAATCTTTGGATTTTATCTTTCTGAACATGTATTTATCTTTTAAAGATGTTTCCAGGATAAGGTTTTGTAGTCCTTAGCGTACAATTATCCCGAAATGATATAGTGACCCCTAATATATAATCCGCTTTTTTAATTTTTGATATTTTGTAACTCGTTTTAATCAAAAGTCTTTCGAATTGTTTTTTACCGGGATAACATGTTTCTCCATTCTTTCATAAAGACCCAATAATCGCTTGATGAAAGAAAGCTTTGGTGCTATCCAATACACAAATAAGGCTGAAATAATGCCTACAAGAGCTCCTGTAACAACATCGATAGGGTAGTGAACACCTACCCAAATACGGGAGATAGCTACACAGAATGCAAGTATAAGCCATAACCATCCTTCCTTTTTACGAACAAGCCAGATAGAAACGCAAATAGAAAAAAATAAAATCGTATGGTCACTTGGAAATGAATTATCGATTTCATGCTCAACAAGTTGATTAACATTTGGAAGTACTGCAAATGGTTGATGATGCGAATAAAATTGACCAACAATCTTCCCAATAATTTCAGCGACAATGAATGCTAGTCCACCTTGAATAATCATCATTCTATTTTTGTTGTTTCGGGTAAACCAATATATAAGAACACCCAAGACCAAAGCATATAACATATATTCGGCAACAAAAACCATCATTGGATTTAGAGACGGGTTTTGTTTCCCTAGATCATTAATCCATCGAAAAGCATCGATATTAAACTGCGAAAACGGCATGTTTAAATTCCTCCAATCATTGAAATTTCAAATCTAAAAACACATCGCATATATCCAGATATTCAATTGTTTATATTAAGTAAGGGAAAAACCTGAAACTCATATTTCCATTGTAGGAAAGCAATTTTAAATGCTTCTTAACCTTTTCTTAACAATTTCTTAACAATAACAAATAAACCTTACAACAATCACGTTGTAAGGCTTTACATTCATATATTTGAGAGTCTATCTCAACTTTTAGATGAGTTGATAGAACTGATTTTTGAAAGGACTTCTCTTTACAAATATGAGTAACGTTTAGGGATGAAATCGGGGAATCACGTTCAATTATATAGTTAGATCATCTATAATTGTAAACTAAACTTCACATGAAGTATTGGCTTACTTCATTACTACTAAAGCAAGAAATACGCAAATGTAAACTGAGTAATAACATGCGCTAAAGCATATGCGATTATCGCATATTGCAATCCTAACTTTTGATACAACCAACCAAAAAACATGCCAGGAACGCCGTTGAGCAAGAAGCAGCGTATCAAGATAAGGGCATTCATTCCACCAAAGGTTATAATCGTTGCTGGAATATGTCCTGCTGCAAACAAAAGTGATGACACAATATTCGCAACTACAAATACCCATACTGGAATATTCTCTTTTTCTTTGCTTCGAGCAAACAGCTTCCATAGAATAAAAGCAGTCAATGACATGAAAAATAATCGCATCATGATTTCTTCTACTACTCCTCCGTAAATAACCGATGCTGCCAGATGGAGCAGAGAGTAGTTATCCTTCGTATAAACTGCCGCAACTTCGGGAATCACTTTGGCAAAAGTGAAATAATCCAATACTAAAAATAGACCAACTATCATGCTCATTAATAAAGTAATTAGAATACTTCTCTTTGTAAAAGTCAACTTCTTCAGCAAATTCACCTTATCGGCTAAAATATAACCGATAAACCCCAAAATGCCGGTATATAAAACGCCAGTCTGAGTACCCGAAATTAGAATATATGTTTCTTTTGGCATCTGCGCTACTATCTGGTCACCCATTTTTAGATTCAACATCATACATCCCCTATCAGCATTCCAGCAATAATACCGATTGGCAACACACAAAGTGAAAATTTTAATGCCCGTTTAAATAGGTTTTTCACGCTCATTTACTCCTAATTTGAATTTTAAGGTGCCAATGATACTCTTATACCTCGGCAGGTCAACCAAGGCAGCAAATGCAGGATTATCTACAATACTTTGCTGATGGTATCTTCGTGACGGACCGTCTTCGATCCAAGCTGAAACTCCTCAAACCACCCATCAATCGCATCAAAATAAGAATCACCATGCAAGTTATATAGGGAAAAATCTATAGTACAGACAGACGAATACTTTTGCAGCATATCGAGTGCCTTTTCATGATTTTTTTGCATGCAATATACCAGTGCAGCCGCATAGTATACCTTTATAATCATATTTGGATGCAGCTTTTCTATTTTATAAGCATCTGCAAGAGCAAAAGCACGTTGTAAGAGTTCCTCTGTTTTTTCTATATTCGAAGCATTCAGCATTAAATAAGGTAGTATTCCTTCGATCAGTAAGATTAAGTGCTGATACATGCTGATCTGCATAATCTCATTAGCTTTTTTTACATTTCCCATCATTTGATACGCCTGTGCTATCATTTCATCATCCGGGGACTTTGGGCGGATGGTTTCACCAAGTAAGTCCAGAATCTCCTGCGGTTTTTGTAACATAAGGTAGCAAATGGCTTCCATCGATACCGCATCTTTAGCGAGCGAAACATCTTCACTTTCTGTTTTCACTTGGACGCACAAGTTAACAGCTTCCTCAAGAGTTTCTATTCGTTTTTCCAAATCCGCCGCTAGCATATGGTGATTAGCATATAGCACCGCCATATGAAGTAGTAAGGGAAAACAAGAATAGTATTTTTTGATGATAGTCCTGCATTCTGCCATCACTTCATCAAATGGCTTTTCAGCAAAGTTAGATGCGAGCCTGTGATACAGCTTTTTAATGTCATCCTGGGTCATTTGGGGCACATATCCTATTAGTTCATCTATAATGATATTAAAATAAATTGCTAACTGAGGAAGAAAGGTAATATTGGGATAACTTTGGCTTGTTTCCCATTTTGAAACTAACGCTTTTGTAACACCAATATAGGTTGCTAGTTCATCCTGCGTAATACCTTTTTCTCTGCGTTTTGCAATAAGAGTTTTAGCGATATTGATTTCTTTCATTTCATCACCTCAGTTATAATTATACGTGTTATGGCTGCACATACCATGGATTTACAGTTGACTTTTGTTGATGAAATCAACCACACGGAAACTCGCAATTAAATTGCAAAGCAAAAAAACTGATAGCGATATCCTGGCAGTTTTCAACTATCTCTTGAAAACTTGTCACTCCCACCCCTAAAGGGGGTGCTGTTGCACCGTTTTACCCCTTTGGATATGATTATCTAAAGGGGGATTTTTATAGTGAAAAGGAAAAGAACAGCTGAATTGAAAGATCGATTAAGGAACTGTTGAGTGATAATAAGTTGCTCCGTTAACGAGCCATATTGCTCTGAAAGAAGCAAAGCAAAAGACCGTACATATAAGTGCAAATGTGGCTTTCGCACTCATCGTGATAGAGTTGGTGCAATGAATATCCGATATGCACCTGTGATTGATGGTAACAGTCAATCAGCATAGGGAACTATACGTTCTGACCCTATGAGAGGTGATGGCACACCCTCATCTTGCACGTCAGCCATACTAGAAATAGACTTGGTTTTTGGTAGCAAGAATCCTACTGACTTAAGTCAGCTTGCCCCTTTAGGGGTGGGAGTGTCAAAATAAATCAGCTTTGCATGAAATTTTCATTTTTAAGGAAGTGGATGGATGGATTTATTAACTTTTACTGAGGAATTTTTTAATTATGTAAGGAATTTTTTACTTTTAAGATTTACACTATTTGCTTTGGTTCTCATGACCTTTTCCTTTGTCATAAACCGTATTATTGATTGGTTCTTTAGGAAGTCAAGTTTTTTTGCTGAAGAAGTAGAACAGACGATTCAAAGTGTAATTCGATCAATTTTTAGGTATGGAATTTTGATCAGCCTTGTTATTTATCTAATTAGTCAATTTGTAGATATAAAAGGTATTCTTGCAGGTGCAGGGATTGCCGGAGTTGTCGTCGGTTTTGCTGCACAACAGCTGCTAAAAGATGTTATATTAGGGTTCGCAAGATTAACGGACAAAGAGTTTCGTGTCGGCGATTTTGTTACTTTTAACGGAACAAGTTCAGGTACCATTGAGGAAATCAGTATTCGCTTTATGCAAATTCGTGAATGGTCGGGAAAACTCCTTACCATCCCACATGGAGAGATTAGAACGATACAAAATTTTAATAAAGGCCGGATGCGGGTTATTGAACGGATTACGGTAAGTTATCATGAAGATCCTACAAGAATAAAGGAATTGTTAGAAAAAGTAAGTGTTATCTGCAATGAAAAATTGGATCAAAGCCTATATAGGATAGAGGACGAGGCTGTTGAACCATTTCAATATATTGGTATTACAGACTTAAATCCAAACCTTAAATATGTTGGGTACGAATTTTGTATTGTAGGCTTGGTTAAACCTGAAGAGTATTTTGAAACTTCCAGGCAAGTAAGGTTTGAACTGATGTCTGTATTCCATAAGAATCAAGTACAAATGCCAACAGCGAACATGTTCGTTCATACTGAAAAATTACAGGAGATTCCTGGAGAGCAGCTTTACCAAGCAAGTAAAGAAAACTAGCTGATTGGAGATCCTAGGTCAGTTCATGAGGTGCGATTGCAAATTATATTTAGAATTTGGCTTTGTAGACCGGTAGATTTCGATGAGCTTAAGGGTTTAAACACATGCCCATCAACTTAAGAATTTTATAACGCCCCCAAAACAAAAAATTGTACATTTTCACCTGGAGATGCCAATTTTCTCGTTTTGGGGTATTTGCTTTTCTTAGCTTGATTGTGATGTGGCGAGACCCCATTTATAAAAATAGATTCCAATAGAAATTTATATACCTCTTTCAAATAAATACAATCTTTGCACCAGAACCATATATACTATATGAACGTATACAATAAACATAATTAAAGGAGAATAGAACTTGATAAAACATATACTCAGTTTCATTCTTGGAACAATTGTTATATTAATTGGTTCCTTTTGGGTTATTCCTTACACCCTCGAAGCAATTGACAGTAACGTAAGCCATATTACTCGTGACAAAAAGTATTTTAGTAAGCTATATGAATATGATATTAACCTTTGGGTGATTGCAAACTTTATATTTTTCATTTTTTGTGCAATTACTTTTCTTATATCTAAGTTACCTAATTATAAGAAGAACAGAAGTACTCATATAAAAAAATATAGTCATACAAATCAGCGTAAAAAAGCAAAGAGAAGGCGTCGTAAATAATTGTTTTTTATAAAACAATATACATATTTTATTTTGGATAACATAAGAAAAAAATTGTGATACTCATTATTGTTTTATTTAGGATTGCCCTAATGGGGGTTACCTTACATGCCCCTCAATCTAAGAAGTTTTATTAATATCCTCAAATACAAAAAAACGTTATCCTTTCTAAACAAGCTAGATTAGAAAGGATGACGTTTTTTCCGTTTTATAGATACAATCTCATTTATTTTTCTTGGTGTTCCGCATCCCATTCACTTAAATAGGATGCATATTCTAATTCATCTGGATTATCATGTAACATAGAAATAAACTCTAATTTATTTCCATCACAATCCATAAAGTATACACTTGCAGCTGGCATCCATCTTTGGACAATTGGCTCTTGATTTCCTTTTCCTTGGCTTCCCACCACTTCTATTCCACGATTCTCTAACCACAATTTAGAAGTCTTTAGAAATTCTAAATCTACACCAAAAGCAAAGTGTTTCATCTCCAAATCTTCAATATTATGTACTTCCCATAGTCCAAGCATTTGCTTTTTACTTTCTCCTACCCAAAAGAAAGCCACTTTTCTTTTGGATAGTTTTCTTGCTAATGCTAACCCTAACTTATTTTGATAGAAATTTATCGCCTTTTCTAAATCTCTTACATGTAAATGAGTTTCGTATATGTTCTGTATCATTCTGCTTATTCCTTTTTTTATTGGTAACTACGGGTTGAGTAGTTACTGTAATCCTAAATCTGAAGTATGTATAATCATTGTAATGTATCTCCAAATCCAATATACCTATTTACTATTATATCGAAATTGAAATATGATAAATCCAACTGAGGTAGCAAATTCAAATGAAAATTCCACTACTTTTGTAGGAGAAATCTCCATTAAATTCAGATGAAATCATATTTAAATAATGAAAAAACGCTATTCTTTTAGTAAGAATATAAAGAAGGGATAGCATTTTTTACTCTTGGGGGTAGTTAATATTTTTAAGTTGATGGGCATGTTGTCGTACCCCAATTACACGAAAAATGACATAGAATATGAATTCTATGTCATTTTCACAAAGTGATTTTGAAAATAAGGGGAAGGGGGCGCTCAAGCTTATTTTTCTAGCACATCTGAGCGAATTCATTGTAAATCATCTGTTTTAATTTCA
>NZ_KB895639.1:0-7847 GCF_000374885.1 Bacillus sp. 105MF
ACTTTGATATATGTTTCATCGACTCTCCAAGAGTCTTTGGTTTGCTTGAGATGACGACGGATTCTTTTGTCTAATTCAGGACCATACTGATGAACCCAACGCATAATCGTTGTATGAGCAGCGGATAAGCCCCGTTCCACCATCATTTCCACCAAATCACGAAAGCTCAAGTTGTACCGTAGGTACCATCTTACTGTTTGCAAAATTGATGATAATGCTTCCACTTGAATAAATTTCGCTTTTCCATACTGATCACGCACCTTTTTTAGAGTAATAGTATCAGTCTGTCCAAGATTTAGAGATTACTTGCAATTATCTTGACGTTTTCGCACCAGAACCTTTCTTAGATACTATTAGGTTCAGAGACTAAAATTGTTTTAATGGAATTAATATCTTTTCTTTCATTAGTAGTTGGATCAAACCCCATTAAGTTACCAATAGCTGTATCAAAATTTTTAAGTGCTACTTTTTCCGTAATTAAATTCGATAATTCTGGAAGGTCTATAGCGCAGGATAAAGCCTTTTCCATCATATGATGTGCTTCTCCGGTTCCAATAATTGTAATTCCTTTTGATAATAATTCAAACGGTTTAACCTTGAACTCATAGGTATCATCAAACCCCATTGGAATAAGCCTTCCACCTTTTTCAATAAGCGGATATGCCCAGTCTAGTTGATTACCTATGGCATCAAAAATTACATCGAACTTTCTTCCTTGATTAATCCGGTAGATTTCTTCTAAGGTGAGTTTTTGCGGATGATATACATATTTGGTTATTTTTCGTGCAGCTTCTGTTCTAAAGGGACCAATTTCTGTGGCAACTGTAATTCTAGAAAGTTTTCGAGCAATCATCTGAACTAACAGTCCAATCGGCCCAGACCCTAAAACTAGAACGGAATCATCTGGTTTTATATTAGCTTTTTCTATAACGCTAAGAACACATGAAAGAGGCTCAATTAATGTAGCTCTCTCCCATTCCATTGATTCAGGTAATTTGTAAATAAATCTATCTTCTCCAACATAATATTCTCCAAAAGTCCCATGAGAACCGATTCCTAACTGCCATTCATCGAACTCTTCGCAATAGCATGTTAAACCTTTTCTACAGTAATAACATTTCCCGCAAAACTGAGTAGGATCAATTACGACACGATCTCCTACGGTTACATTTCTAACCTCTTCCCCTATTTCCACTACGATTCCAA
Organism: Bacillus sp. 105MF; assembly: GCF_000374885.1. Classification (NCBI taxonomy): domain Bacteria; kingdom Bacillati; phylum Bacillota; class Bacilli; order Caryophanales; family Bacillaceae; genus Bacillus; species Bacillus sp. 105MF. The sequence goes on from NZ_KB895639.1 coordinate 1,207, forward strand.
CCGATTCATGTCCCATAACCATATTTGGAGCAGCATACATCTTCCCTTTTAATACATTCAAATCGGTCCCGCAAATCCCAGTCCCATAAATCTTGATTTTTACGTCATTATTTTTTTGTATTTGAGGTTCTTCCACTTCTTTATATTCTAATGTTTTATTTTCAGTCCATACCAATGCCTTCATACTTTTCCTCGCTCCGTTTCCACTTAATTTGTTCCAATAAATTTTGGTGTAGTTCTTTGGTAGAAGCTGCTATACATGACTGCTGGTTAATATAACTGAGATCTGTTAAAAGAGTTTCATCTAAAGAATTACCATATGCATCAGTAATAATAACTCCCGCTTTTTTCGCCAGAAACACACTGGCAGCTATATCATATGGAAAGAGGTGTAAGACTTGACCATTTCCTACTCTTTGAAAATCTGGTAACAAATCTGGAGAATCTTTAAGAAGTCTATTCCCGATATCTACATATGCATCCATTTGACCTGTAATAATTCGTGAAATAGAATAAGATGCACTATTAAATATAAATACGCCACCATTATTTGCTGACTCATCGATTAGATGTCCATAAGATTCAATCATTAAGTTAGTAGGATGACCATTAAACTCAAAACTCCAAAACATATTCTTAATGTCTTTACCCTGGCTTAAGTTTGGTAATTGGCTATTATAGCCTTCAAATTCTATAAAATTTGAAAAAATATCACTATACATGTATTTACCTGTTTTAAGTTCCATTAGAAACGCATATTCAATATCTTTAATTTTAGAATTGTCTTTGTATTTTGCTAGAGCAATAGAAATACAAGACATTTCAAGTCCTGCAGCTGCAGGACGAGTACCATCAATCGGATCTACAATTAAAATATATTGTGGATTTTCTCCAAAAATCTTAAGACCACCATCTTCAGTATAGAATGCAACAGGTTCTTTCTTATCTGATATATAATCAAGGACCGCATTTTCTGCTGCAGTATCAATATTAAACTGTGCATCTCCACCTGGAGAGTACCCATTAACTATACGGTTTTTCAAAGTTCCCTTTTGATTTTTCACCTTATTATATACGTATTTTCCTAACTCAATAATATAGGTTTTCACTTGATCTCCTCCAATAGATGAGTTAATTTATAACACAGTTCTTCTGCCTCACTTAGAGTAATAGTAAGAGGTGGACGGATTTTAAACACATTTCCGTATCCATATCTAGATGTTCTGATAATTATGCCATGATCCATAGCACGTTTTGCAATATGATTTGTAAGCTCAACATCAGGTTCATTATTATCTTTTACTATTTCAACCCCAATCATTAAACCTACACCTCTTACATCTCCAATAAACTTAAATCTTTCTTTCATTTTTTCTAAACGTTCCATAATATAATTTCCAACCACAGTCACATTTTCCAAAAATCCAGGTCTTTGTAATATATCAATTGTGGTACATGCTGCTGCAGATGCCATTACATTCGATCCATAAGTAAAAGAATGATGGTGACCAGGCATACCCATATACTTCTCTTCAGTAAGGATAGCTGCAACTTGGAATCCAGTTCCACCTAAACCTTTAGCTACTGTCATCATATTAGGTTGTACATCAAAGTAATCAGCAGCAAACATTTTACCTGTTCTACCAAATCCTGTTTGTATCTCATCAAAAATTAATGCAATATCGTGTTCTTCACATAATTTTTTCAACGATTTGAAATATCCCTTAGGTGGAACAATATTTCCTCCATTTCCTGATATTGGCTCAACCATAATAGCTGCAACATTCCCTGTACTTGCATATTCAATAAAATCATTAATTCTTTCGACACACAGCATTCCACAAGAATCAGATTTTTGATTGTAAAAACAACGCAGGCAATAAGGATCTGGGACTTGCAATCCAAAGGAAAATTGAGGTGGGAATGGTTCTCTTCGAAAAGCATTTCCTGAAAGGGCTGACATCATATATGTTTGTCCCAAATGGCTGCGGAACAAAGAAATAACATCACGTTTCCCAGTATTGTATTGTGCCATTTTAATAGCACCTTCATTCGCCGCTGAGCCACTGCTAACTTTTGGGTGTGCCCTTGTGAGATTGCTAGGAGCAATTTCAACAAGTTTCTCTGCTAATTTATTTACAGGGTCTGTTTGATAAGATGAAGTAACATGAATAAGATTATCCATTTGATTTTTTACTACATCAATCACTTCTTTATTGCTGTATCCTAAATTCAAATTAAATGTAGCTGATGCGCAGTCAAAATATTTATTTCCATCCTGATCGTAAAGGTAGATACCTTCCCCTCGCTCCATAACGACATTGTCTACTTTGTAATACAGACTGTCAGGGTTTGTTAAACTTTTAACTTTACCATTCATTTTTACAACACTCCTATTATTTTAGTAATGTTAAAATTTATGTGTTAGGGGGCCCAACCTAACTAATAATGGATTATGACTGTATTTACTATGCACCACAATTTGAAAATTGTTATTAAATAACAGTCTCATAATATAATGTGAAATATCCGTACTACAAGTTAAATTAAGATGAATTATGTTGAGAAAATAAAAAATACGGAATTTTTTAAAAAATCATAAAAAAAGGTAGTATAATTAAAAATTGTTAACATTAAAAATTTAAATTTTGAAATTTTTATTTTTTCTATATAATAATATTGGTAATATCTAGATATTAGAGGGTTGTTATATGCAATTGATTTAAACAATAAATATATTACTTATAAGGAGGAGAAATAGTTGCTAAAACGTTTACTTTGGATAAGCTTCTTTTCGTACATGTTAATCGCTTTTACCTTAGTTATTATTGGTGCAATGCTACCTGAGATTCTAATTCACTATAAGCAAAATTATAGTAATGGTGGTTTACTCATCTTTGGTCAATTTGTTGGTTTTTTACTTGGTGTACTTAGCATGCCTATTCTAGTTAGAAAACTAGGACGTAAAAATGTAGTTCTCCTGGGTTTAATTATGATTAGTCTTGAGCTTTTTACATTTTTTCTACCAAATTGGTATTTTCTTTTTCCATTAGTCGGATTAGCAGGATATGGAGCTGGATTAGCAGAATCTTGTATTGGCACAATCATTTTAGTTACATTTCAAGAAAAACAAGCCACAGCAATGAGTAAACTAGAAGTTGCATTTGGACTAGGTGCACTATTCATGCCACTTTTCTCCAGCGTACTTATAAGTAAGGGTATTTGGGAATATGCATTTTTGATTTTAGGATTGAGCTCATTTTTAGTTATGCTCGGATGGAAGGTACTGTCTTTTGGTGAAGTCGATGAATTTCTTATACAGAATACCAATACCAATACATCTGTTAATAAAATAACTGGTTCTTATACTAAAAAGACGTTTTTAATCATTACATTTTCTGCGATATATTTCTTCTGTTATGGTGGAAGCGAAGTATCTATTGTTCATTTTTTGCCTTCAATTTTCATGGAAGAGTGGGAAGTCCCTAATTCTCTTGCAACACTGACTGTAACTGTTTACTGGATGGCAATGGTAATAGGGCGTGCGTTAACAGGTGTTATCTCTGAAAAGCTTACCTATAACACGTTTTTACTTTCAATTAATATTGGAGGCCTAGTTGTACTTATATTGCTAGCCATTAGTGGAAATGTTTGGTTGGGTTTCTTTCTATGCTTCTTTTTGGGGTTATTTATGGCAGCAATGTTTGCGATTGCCTTAATTATCACAAACCTATATTTTCCTGGACAAACAGAAAAGACAACTAGTATATTATTAGCTACAAACGGTCTTGGTGGCTCATTAATTCCAATTATTATAGGACAGAGTATGGATAAGTACCCTGCTCAAATTACTTTTTGGCTATTTGCCTGTATAATGTTAATAATGCTAATATTGATAATTGGAATTCAAATTTTGGGAAATACTCATTTATCAGTTATACGAGAACATGATAATAATCATAAAATTTAGATTTAGGGTTCTGATGCAAATATATGAAGAAAAACATGGATAATAGTAGATTTCTAGTGGAATCGTATTTTATGCTATAAGTCCAAATACTTGGTGGATGAACCTTTTCTGGTTTGGGACAGACTGATTCTGTAAATCAATCTGTCCCATTTTTTTTCTATATAACAAGATTTAAGTAGTCCAATATAAAAAACCATTATGCAAAAGGAAACACCTACGCAGAAACATAGCTTAGGTGTTTCCTTTTTGTTTATAGAACATGCTCGGTCAGTCATATTCCTATAAAGATAGTAAAAAACATAAAATCAGACATCTTTTGAAAAATATTAAAGACTATTTCAATAATCACCAAAAAACGGTACAGTTCCTATATAAATACATTTTAAGAGGTGATTATATTGAAAAGTTCCTTTGGCTTATTATCGGCTGTTGTGGTGGCATGAATAATGGCATTCGGTGTAGGTGGCTCGAATTCACATGCGGATTCTCCTCCCAAAGAAAAATTTCCGTAGCAAATAGTATCAAAAAATTTTGGAAAGCAAACAACAGTAAATTTTGAGAGCTATATAAAATCACATCCCATTTTATCTAAAATTTCAACTCAATTGTATCTGCTAAGACACATAAATATGGTGATTTTACTTTCTTATATAAACTACTAAATCAGGAGTAATTGTATCCGCTCTGTACGAAAACTACCTAGAAATACAACTTATATATATCATTTGTAAAATGGAATTGAGCAAAGATGAAAAGTACATCAAAGTTGATGTATTAGTAAAGTAAATTTCATAGAATTATAGGATTGTTTCTGTACTTTACGAAAATTAATTTTTTAAAGGAGCCGAAAAATGAGCCGAAAAAGAAAGATATTCACTTTTATATCCGCATTTGGTATAGGTTTAGCAAGTTATACTAATTGTACTGCTGCAGAGGTTTTAGACAACACTTCATTAAGAAATACTGGAGACATAATAAATCCTTCTACTACATCAAACACTTCTCAAGTAGCAGCTGTTGCTAAAGAGATAAAACCCTTTCCACAGCAAGTAAACTACTCTGGTATTATTAAACCGAATCATGTTTCACAAGAAAGTTTGAATACTTCAGTTAAAAATTATTATACTAATTGGAAAAATAAATATCTAAAGAATGATCTTTCTTCACTTCCAGGTGGTTACTACGTCAAAGGAGAGATTACAGGAAATGCAGACGGCTTTAAACCGTTAGGAACTTCAGAAGGACAGGGTTATGGTATGATAATCACGGTTTTAATGGCAGGCTATGATTCAAACGCCCAAACTATTTATAATGGCTTATTTAAAACAGCGAGAGCTTTTAAAAGTTCCAAAAATCCCAATTTAATGGGTTGGGTTGTAGCCGATAGTACAAAAGCTCAAGGGCATTTTGATTCTGCGACAGATGGGGATTTAGACATTGCTTACTCACTTCTTCTTGCTCATAAGCAATGGGGGTCAAATGGCACAATCAACTATTTGAAAGAAGCTCAAAATATGATTACAAAAGGTATTAAGGCTAGTAATGTGACCCAAAATAATAGTTTGAATTTAGGTGATTGGGGTTCAAAGAGTACATTTGATACTAGGCCTTCCGATTGGATGATGTCTCATTTAAGAGCTTTCTACGAATTTACAGGGGATAAAACTTGGCTTAATGTTATTAATAATCTCTACAATACTTATTCGCAGTTTACAAGTAAATACTCGCCAACTACAGGATTGATTTCTGATTTTGTTGTGAAAAATCCACCACAGCCTGCGCCTAAAGACTTTTTAGATGAATCAAAACATACCGATGCATATTACTATAATGCGAGTCGTGTACCACTCCGAATTGTTATGGATTATGCAATGTATGGAGAAAAGAGAAGTAAGGTGATTTCTGATAAGGTCGCTACGTGGATTAAAAATAAAACAAAAGGTAACCCATCTAAAATTGTGGACGGTTATGAACTAAATGGAACAAACATTGGTGATTATCCAACAGCTGTGTTCGTTTCACCATTTATTGCTGCTGGTACAACTAACAGTAATAATCAAGCGTGGGTTAATAACGGCTGGGATTGGATGAAGAATAAAAAAGAAAGCTATTTTAGTGACAGTTATAATTTATTGACCATGTTATTCATAACTGGTAATTGGTGGAAACCGACACCCAATGAAAAAAACATACAAAATCCAACAAAGTCAGAAATTCAGTCTGAATATAAGGAATAGAATCCATATGCAGTATTTGAACTACTCCCACTTCTATAATTGGGAGTAGTTCTATGAATACTGAAAACCTGCTTTTGGTACAAAAACTCTAAAACTTTTGCAAGTAAATCTCCTAAACTTGGACATACTGATAGTATTACTCTAGAAAAAGGTGTGTAATCAGCATAGAAAAGGAAAATTTGTTCAAATGGAACCTTTTTATTTTTGATTAAGTAAGTGTTGACTAATTTTATCTCGAATTGCATCTTTAATAAATTCTTCGATGGAACTGTTTGTTTCTTCTACAATTTTTGTTATAGATTTATACTCGTTACTTGTGAGAGTTACCGGCTTTGTTACGGTATTACTATCTAAATACACACTATTATTAACACGTTGTATCAGTTTTCCTTCTATTATATAGGGTGCTAAGCTATCCATCCATTCGGTCTGCA
>NZ_KB895640.1:0-7326 GCF_000374885.1 Bacillus sp. 105MF
CTATGCCTTCATGAAAAGATTAGTAAAACATTTTGGAGAACCAACGGTTCTCACTACAGACAAAGCGCCGGCATTACTTTGCGCATTTAACAAATTAAGAAAACAAGGATTTTATCAAACTACAATCCATTGTACAATCAAACATTTAAACAATCTTATTGAACAGGATCATAGGCATGTAAAGAGACGTTTTGCCAAATCCGCAGGATTTCAAAATCTTCGTCATGCTTCACGTACGATAAAAATTATTAAAACCATTCATGCCCTATATAAGCAAAGGCGAAGTCTTCAAAGAGACTCCGCCTTTTCAACGTACAATGGACTTCAAGAATTACTAGCTACTTCCTAAACATTGTTCCTCATTTACCAACCTGTTTATGCTTTTTTCAAACTTTGCAACAGAACCGATATTGTTTACATAGATGCCTTAGATCGTATGGGGCGTAATTATGATGAAGTAATTGTGGAGTGGAAATACATAACAAGAGAATTACAAGCTGATATTGTTGTTTTAGAAAATGAAACTTTATTCGATAGCCGTAAGTTTCGTGAAATGGGTGACATGGGTCGGTTGATGGAAGATCAATTTTTATCTTTGCTTTCTTATGTTGCAGATCAAGAACGAAAAAAAATTCATCAAAGACAAGTGGAAGGGATTGCGATAGCTAAATCTCAAGGAAAACATTTAGGCCGTCCTCAGGTGACCCTTACGACCTTAAGCAAACAATAAATATAATAGAAGAAACTCATTCAAAATGGAAGAGTGGAGAAATCACTGCTGTTATATTTATGGAAATGTTAGAATTAAAGAAAAACACCTTTTATAAAATTATGAAGGAATATGAAAAAGTAAATTAGGGCTTTTCCTATAAAGCGTACCACCAACACTTTAACGAAACTATAGTAAACCATCCAAATTTAGAATCTGTACGTATTTTGATTGGTGACGGAATGACTGTTTCTAAAGTGAAGAAATAATCATATTTGAATGATTGTACATCCGATTTTTTTACTATCTTACAAAAGTGTAATGTTAATGTTATGTTTTTACATTTCTTCTTTGTGGAGAAAGATTTAAGATAACAATATAAGAAAAACACATGAGGTGAAGGAATTGAAAAAATATATCGCACTTTTTAGTATTTTAATCGTATTTGCAAGCCTATTAGTAGGTTCGGGTTGGAACGGTTGGGGTTTACATCATTTTGGGAAATTATATCAGGATAAATATTATGTTCAAATTACAACGGATGGAATTGAAAAAGCTGATAACGGAGAAACATCAAAACGCTTTGATTATAAGTTAACTGGATTTGATAAAGACGGTAAAGAAAAAGAATTAGAATTCAATACTCGAAAAAACCTTCGTAAAGAAGCATTCCTACGCGTCTACTACTCTGATAAAAAAGGTGAAGAAGATGTATCAGGTTGGGAAGAAGTGAAGAAGGACGAGCTTCCTGCGAAAGTGAAAGAAAAACTAGCTGCGAAATAATAAAAATAAAAAGGATTTGGCCTTAAAGGTCAAATCCTTTTCTGTGTTCAAAATCTTCTTCTGAAATGACTGTGAATCCATGTCTTTTAAATAGAGCTGTTGTTACGCCGTAACCAGTTTGTTTATTTCCATTAATTACATAAGTCTTATCGTTTTTACACCAGAACCGACACCCCTACATTTATCTGCCTCTTTTGTAAGGCATCGAATAATCCGTACTTATACCATCGCGATTTCTGATAACTTACATGTAGAGGTATCGCCTAATATAACAAAAATGTAATGTTAATGAAATGTAATTCAAACGATACTAGGAATGAAATTATATAAAATGAATGGGAGTTAAAGAATTTTTATAATGAAAAAGGAGAAGTATAAATGAGAAATATATTAAGTGTAGAAAAAATTGAGAAATATTATGGTAATAAAGATAATGTAACAAAGGCTATAGATAATATTAGTTTTAAGGTGGATGAGGGGGAATTTGTTGGTATAATGGGGCCTTCAGGAAGTGGCAAAACTACATTGCTTAACTGTATATCAACTATTGATAATGTTACTACGGGAAAAATAATAATAAATAATAGTGACATTACTCGGTTAAAATCAAAGTCACTAGATAAATTTAGACAAAATGAATTAGGGTTTATATTTCAGGACTTTAATTTATTAGATACCCTTACTGCTTATGAAAATATTGCCTTAGCGTTAACAATAAAAGGTGAGGAAAGTTCAAAAATTGATGGGAAAATAAAGTCAGTAGCAAAATATTTAGGCATTGAAGAAGTATTAAGTAAATACCCGTATCAAATGTCAGGCGGACAAAAGCAAAGGGTTGCTTCGGCAAGAGCTATCGTAACAGATCCATCTTTAGTACTTGCAGATGAACCAACAGGAGCATTAGATTCTAAATCAGCTAGGTTATTACTTGAAAGATTTGAAAGTCTAAATAAGGATTTGAAAGCTACAATACTTATGGTTACTCATGATGCATTTACAGCAAGCTATGCTCGTAGAATTCTTTTTATTAAAGATGGAAAAATATTTAGCGAGTTGATAAGAGGGAATGATTCTAGAAAAGAATTCTTTAATAAAATTATCGAAGTAATAACCCTTCTTGGAGGTGACGATAATAATGTATTCTAAGATTGCTGTTGGTAATGTAAAGAAAAGCTTTAAAGATTATGCTATATATTTCTTAACACTAACACTGGCTGTTTGTATATTTTATAGCTTTAACTCAATAGAATCGCAAAAGGCACTTACGGAGATTGAAGGTTCTGATAGAGGGTATGCGTCTACTTTAATGGACTTTATCTCAGGTGTGTCAGTATTTGTATCCGTAATATTGGGTAGTTTAATATTGTATGCAAATAATTTCTTAATCAAAAAACGTAAAAAAGAATTAGGAATATACATGACTTTAGGTATGGGAAGAAGAAACATATCTAGAATATTAGTAACAGAGACATTTCTAGTTGGCGTTATATCTTTAATGAGTGGACTTATATTAGGTATTGGAGTATCACAGGGGTTATCTACATTTACATTAAAGTTATTTAATTTGCCCATTGGTGAATATAAGTTTGCAGTCTCAACAGGTGCTATAGGTAAAACTTTACTATACTTTGGAATCATGTTTGTACTTGTTATGTTATTTAATGTATATGTTGTTTCTAAATACAAAATAATTGATTTGTTGACAGCAGGTAGAAAAAACGAAGAGATAAAATTTAAAAATCCTATCATATATGTAATAACATTTATTTTATGTGTAGTATCACTTGGGTTTGCATATAGTTCTGTATTAAAGATAGGGTTAGATTTTAGAAATCCTCTGCTCATAGTATCAATACTTCTGGGAGTGTTAGGTACATTGTTGTTTTTCTTTAGTTTATCTGGATTTATATTATATGTTGTAAAGAAAAATAAAAAAGTTTATTTTAAAGGGTTAAATATATTTATAATAAAGCAAATAAATAGTAAGGTTAATACAAATTTTATATCAATGACTTTAATCTGTTTAATGTTATTTATTACAATGGTGGTTTTATCTACAGGAATAAGCTTAAAAAGAAATGCGGAAGCAACAATGAAAGAAGCAACACCATTTGATGCTAGTGTTATTTTGGAAAATGAGGATGGAAGTTACACTGTAGAAGACGCGTTAAATACATTGAATTTTAAAATAAGTAATAACGAAAAATCTGCATCTTATAATGTATATCATACAGGGATGAAAGTTGGTGACTTTTTAACAAAAGAAGCTAAAAAATTTAGTGATCGTGATGTTGATTTCATTAAAATCTCTGATTACAATAAAATTTTAAAACTTAAAGGTGAAAAAGAAATCAATTTAAATAACAATGAAGTTTTACTTTTATCAAATCAAAATCAGTTAGTTAATCCGATAAATGAAAGATTAAAAAATAGCAAGAAAATAAATATTAAAGAAAAAGAATATGTAGTGAAAAATCCGAAAGTTATGCAAGAAAATCTTCAAACTTTAGATGGATTAAATAATTTATTCACAATCGTCATAAAAGATGAGTTTTTATCAGGCTACAAAATTAGTACATCCGTACTTAATGTAAATTATTTAGATGGAAATAGAGAAGAATATAATAAAAAATATGATGATGATAGAATTGCAGCGGACTTTGATAAGAAAGGTAAAGATTTAAATGTTAAATATATATCTAGCGTATCAAAGGATGGAGCTTATGCAATAAGTAAAGGAATAACAACTATCATACTATTTATTGGGATATATGTAGGTATTGTATTTTTAATAACGAGTATGGCTGTATTAGCTCTTCAACAATTATCAGAAGCCAGCGATAGCATAGAAAGATATAAATCTTTGAAGAGAATTGGATCAAACAGAAAAATGATAGACAAAACAATTTTCATTCAAACTTTAGTGTACTTTAGTTTTCCAATTACTCTTGCGTTCGTTCATTCAGTAATCGGGATTAAGATAGCTAATGATTTTGTAAACGAACTTCAACCAACAGATATTAGTTTTTCAGCGTTCATGACTGCGCTAATATTTATTGTAGTTTATGCAGGATATTTCTACACAACATATATCGGGTATAAAAATATAGTAAAAGGTAATACTTGATTTTATAATAATTATTAAGGCTATTAAATCTTGTTACTTAAGGTTTAATAGCCTTATATTCTATATAGCGAGGGAAAAGCCATGAAAAAGATCATTCTTATTGAAGATGATGAAATTATAAGAGAAGAGTTACAATTTTTTTTTGAAAAGTATGGATATGAAGTAAAGGCTCCCATAGATTTTGATCATATTATCGAATATGTAGAAAATGAGAATGCAAACCTTATATTACTAGACATAAATCTTCCTGTGTTTGATGGTTATTATATATGCAGAGAAATACGTAAAACTTCAGATGTTCCAATTATAATGGTTACGAGCAGAGATAGTGATGTAGATGAACTAATAAGTATGAATTTAGGAGCAGATGATTTTATAACAAAGCCTTATAATACAGAAATATTATTAGCAAGAGTAACAAATGTTTTAAGAAGAGCACATGGAGGCGTAAAGACGAATAACATCTTACATTATAAAGACATTCATTTGAACCTTTCGAATGCAACGGTTACTTATCAAGACAAGTCCGTAGAGTTAACTAAAAATGAAGTTAAGATACTCTCATGCTTAATAAATAATCGCGGTAATATTGTAAAAAGAGATTCACTCATGGAATCCTTATGGAAATCTGATTATTTTGTGGATGATAGCACTTTAACTGTTAATATAAATAGATTAAGAAAAAAGCTTGAAGAGATAGGTGTAGAAAATCCAATAGAAACAAGAAGAAGGTTAGGGTATATAATGCCATGAATACAGGTGAATTTATTAAAGATAAAATGGTAGTAATACTATCTAATGTACTGGTATTTATTATACTAGCAGGTATATTGCTGACTGTGAATGTTCAGTTCATTATAATATTCTTTGTCTTTTGTATTTGGTTTTTTCCATTGATTTCATATATGGCTATAGAATTTATAAAATGCAAAAATTATTATAATGAGATCAATGGCATATTAGAAAACTTGGAGAAAAAATACCTACTTCCAGAGGTAGTAAAGGAAGCAAACTTTATACATGGGGAAAAGCTTACCTCTATACTAAAAGAAATAAGTAGAGATATGCATGAAAATGTAAAATATTATAGAGATATGCAAGCGGATTATAGAGAATATATAGAAACATGGGTGCATGAAATTAAGACGCCGATAGCTTCTACAAAGCTAATAATTGAAAACAATCAAAATGAAGTAACTAATAAAATAGACTCCCAAATGGATCGAATCGAAGGGTTTGTAGAACAGGTGCTGTATTATTCTCGAAGCAATAATGTCAGTAAGGACTATATTATAAAACCAATTGACCTTGATGATCTAGTAAGAACTGTAATTAAAAGAAATTATAGAGATTTTATTCATAAGAGAATAAAATTAGATATAAAAGATATTAACAAAAGCGTATATAGTGATAGAAAATGGGTTGAATTTATTATTAATCAAATAATAGGAAATTCTATAAAGTACTCAAATAACAAAGAACAAATGATACGTATATACTCAATTAAGAAAGCTAACTCAGTAATACTAACTATAGAGGATAATGGAGTAGGGATAATAACTAAAGATATAAATAGAGTTTTTGAAAAAGGATTTACTGGAGAGAATGGAAGGAGATTTAGCAAAAGTACAGGAATGGGCTTGTATCTATGCGAAAAACTGTGCTCAAAATTAGGAATGAAAATTGGCATTGAATCTGAAGTGAATAAAGGAACTAGAGTTACATTAATATTTCCGTTGTCAGGTATGGTAACTTTTGAGCCTTATTTATAAAAGAGAGGCTGCCATCTTTCCACGTATTTCGTATGAAACTTATAAACAAATTTAAAAAAGTATGAAAAGAATAGAAATTCTCTTCATACCGTTTGTATTACTTAGCTATTTAACATATTGGTATATTTAATTGTGAATCGGATGGATGTTAATCTGGATTAGTCATTACTATTTTTGATGTCCACTAATACTTAACGTAAGATTTGGTTCGGTTGCTACACAGACCTCGTAAGCGAGAAATTGTACGCTATATAAAACAGTAAAATAAATATCCGGTCCCTTAGCGTACAAGGAATCGGATATTTTGTGTCCAAATTGTGTCTAAACGTACAATTTTCTTTTTTTGATATGGTGACCCCATGCCGATCAAGCTAAGGTTGGGTCTTCCATGGACTTCCGTTCTTGTTGCCTACATGCTTGATAATTTGTTTATTTGTTTTTAAAAGTACGCATACCAAATAAACCTTGATACGGTGTGTTTTTAAAGATTATGCAGTTTTCTGCTTTAGATTGGATACAGTGCACTGATAAACAACGCCTAAAATATCAAAGACTGTCTTTTTCTCATATCGATGGGATTTCCGTCCGTTTTTCTGCAAGAGGTCAAACAGGCGAAGGAAAATTTTTGATACTTCTTGGGTGTCTTGTTGTATAGATTCATATACTAAGTACAGATGATCTTGAATCATATAAATTGCTTTATATTCACTTAATTCTTTTTGTTTTTTCTGTAGTAACAGCTGTCGCATTTTGAACATAGTGGAAGAACAAAGAAAAATAGCGATTAACTGTCCATAAAGATGACATTCTAGACGCTCTCGCTTAATATTGTGACAACGATTGATACCAAAAAGAGATTTCCATGTTTTAAATACAATCTCTATTTGCCAACGTAGAGAGTAGATATCATGAATATGTTCCATCGGAACAACTTC
>NZ_KB895641.1:0-7259 GCF_000374885.1 Bacillus sp. 105MF
GTAAGTTCTCATTTATGGATTGTAAACAGAGCCATTGATATTATGTCCCAAAATACGACTGTGGTGAAGCAAAATGAGACAGCTCTATTAAATGAATGGCGTACTAATTTGGAGGAAGGCATTTATTCTGCAGATTATAAAAACCCATACTATGATAATTCCACATTCGCTTCACACTTCTATGATCCTGATTCAGAAAAAACGTATATTCCATTTGCTAAACAAGCAAAGCAAACGGGAGCAAAGTATTTTAAATTAGCTGGCGAAGCTTATCAAAATAAAGATATGAAAAATGCATTCTTTTATTTAGGATTATCACTTCATTATTTAGGGGATGTCAACCAACCAATGCATGCAGCAAACTTTACTAACATTTCGCATCCATTTGGCTTCCACTCAAAATATGAAAACTTCGTTGATACAGTGAAAGACAATTATAGAGTAACAGATGGAGATGGCTATTGGAATTGGAAAAGTACAAATCCAGAAGAGTGGGTTCATGCATCAGCATCAGCTGCAAAAGCTGATTTCCCATCAATTGTTAATGATAATACGAAAAGTTGGTTCCTAAAAGCAGCGGTATCACAAGACTCTGCTGACAAATGGCGTGCTGAAGTAACACCGGTAACAGGAAAACGTTTAATGGAAGCACAGCGTATTACAGCTGGATATATTCATTTATGGTTTGATACGTACGTGAATAACAAATAACAAAATACACTTATGCATAGGAAGGCACTGAAAAAGTGATTACTGTGAAAAAATAACGTGTATTTTATTAATATGTAGAAAATGGAAAGGAGTTCATTACCTGTATATAGTAGGTGGTGAACTCCTTTTTCTTATTAAGTGGGCTTTTTCAGTGGCCTTATATATGGCAAAAGTTATTTATGCTATAAAGTGAAACTTCCATCAGCTGAATATACTTTAAAACCAGGTTCCGTAGTTGCTGGAGTTGTAAATAAAACAATCAATTCACCTTTTGCACAGTTTTGGCAAGGTAGCGGTTATTGGGATACAGCTACAAAAGTTAAACCATCATCTACTTCAACAGGTGCAATTAAAACAGATGATTTAAAATTAATTCGTTCAGATGTGTTAGAAAAATAAAATTGATCAAGCTGATCTTCACCCTCATCCCACCTAACTCAAGAGGCATCCGCACCTAACTCAAGAGGCATCCACACCTTCAAACTGACTATTATAAAGCGAAGCATAGAAACCATCAGCCTTCAATAACTCTTCATGATTACCTTGTTCTACAATATCCCCGTCTTTCATGACAAGGATTAAATCGGCATCACGGATTGTTGATAATCTATGAGCGATGATAAAGCTTGTTCTGCCTTCCATGAGGTTTTCCATGGCTTTTTGAATCAGCACTTCTGTACGAGTGTCAATGGAGCTTGTTGCTTCGTCGAGTATGAGTATTTTCGGATCCGCTAGAAGGGCACGGGCAATTGTTAGTAGTTGCTTTTGTCCTTGGGATACGTTGCTTGCTTCTTCGTTTAGTTTCATTTGATATTTATTTGGTAAGGTTTTTACGAAGCTGTGAACGTGGGCTGCTTTCGCTGCTTCAATCACTTCTTCGTCGGTTGCACCCAGTCTACCGTAACGTATGTTTTCCATGATGGAACCGTTAAATAACCATGTGTCTTGTAGCACCATCCCGAACATGCTGCGCAAGTCTTCGCGGGTGAAGTCTTTTATGTCGTGACCGTCTATACAGATGGCACCACTGTTTACATCATAAAAACGCATTAATAGTTTTACGATCGTTGTTTTACCTGCTCCGGTTGGTCCTACGATGGCTACCTTTTGTCCAGGTTTAATATTAGCTGAGAAGTTATTGATGATGATTTTATCTGGATTATATCCAAATTGAACATCTTTGAATGTAACTTCTCCTTTAACTTCTTGAAGCTTCACTGGGTTTTCTGCTTCCGGAATTTCTTCTTCTTCATCTAAAAATTCGAAAACTCTTTCTGCAGCAGCTGCAGTGGATTGAAGTACGTTAGCGATTTGGGCCACTTGAGCGATTGGTTGCGTAAAGCTTCTAACATATTGCACAAATGCTAAAATATCTCCAACAGCAATTGTTCTCTTTACAGCGAGCCATCCGCCTAAAATGGATACAGCTACGTAACCGATATTACCGATAAACATCATAATCGGCATCATCATTCCAGATAAAAATTGAGATTTCCATGCAGAGTGGTAAAGAGTATCATTCACCTCTTCGAATTTTTTCACTTCTTCTTCTTCAGTGTTAAAAGCTTTTACGATATTGTGACCACTATAAATTTCTTCGACCTGACCGTTAACGTGTCCTAAATACTCTTGTTGGGACTTAAAGTATTTTTGTGATCTTTTTACGACGCCCATTATGAGTGTCATTGATACTGGTAATATTAAGAGAGCTACTAATGTCATTTGCCAGCTGATTGATAACATCATGATGAGTACACCGATGATTGTAATAACGGATGTGATGATTTGCGACATACTTTGGTTTAAAGTTTGACTCACAGTATCTACGTCATTTGTAACTCTAGATAATACTTCTCCATGTGTCGTTTTATCAAAGTACTTAAGCGGCATACGGTTGATCTTTTCATCAATTTCTTTTCTGAAGTTATAAGATACCTTTTGTGCGACTCCCGAAATGATATAGCCTTGGATAATGCCAAACGCAGTGCTCGCTATATATAATCCAAGGAGCAGGAGCGCAATGTTTCCGATATAGGTAAAGTCAATGGCAGCACCGTGCACGCCTGTTACTTTGTCTACGAGTCCTTCGAAAAGTTTTGTTGTCGCTTTACCTAAAATCTTTGGACCGACGATTGCAAAGGCAGCACTACCGATTGCGAAAATAATAACGATTAGGATTGAGAACTTATATGGCTTTAAGTATTGAAGTAACTTATTCATCGTTTCTTTGAAATTTTTTGCCTTCTCAATCTTCCTCATGCCGCCACCCATATGACCGCCGCCATGGCCACCTTGTCTGTTATGTTCTATTTTTCTATCACTCATGATGACAACTCCTCTCTTGAAAGTTGTGATAAAGCAATTTGCTTATAAACTTCACAGTTTTCCATAAGCTCTTCATGAGTACCAGTTCCAACTATTTTTCCTTCATCAAGCACAATGATCTTATCTGCATTCATGATTGTACTTATTCTTTGGGCAACAAGTAGAATAGTACTTCCCGCAATCTCATTGTTTAAAGCCCTCCGCAAGGCTGCGTCTGTCTTAAAGTCAAGAGCTGAGAAACTATCATCAAATATGAAGATTTCCGATTTTTTCGTAAGAGCACGCGCAATAGAAAGTCTTTGTTTTTGACCACCGGAAACGTTCGTACCACCTTGTGATATTTCTGTACGGAAGCTTTCAGGTTTCGCGTTAATAAACTCCATAGCTTGCGCGATTTCTGCCGCTTTTGCGAGTTCTTCTTCAGTTGCTTCTTTCTTACCGTATTTCAAATTACTTTCGATCGTACCTGAGAATAGAACTCCTTTTTGCGGTACATAACCAATTTTCTCTCTTAATTCCTTCTGAGATACTTCTCTAATATCCGTGCCATCTATTAATATTTGGCCGCTTATTACATCGTAAAAGCGTGGAATTAAGTTGATTAATGTTGATTTACCACTACCTGTACTTCCGATGAAAGCTGTCGTTTCTCCAGGTTTTGCGGTAAAGGTAATATTGGAAAGCACATCTTCTTCTGCACCTGGATATTTAAAGCTAACATTTTTAAATTCAACGTAGCCTCTCTTGTCAGAAGTAAAGGTTTTTGGCTCCGCTGCGTCATGAATAGAAAGGTCAGTATCTAAAACTTCTGCAATGCGCTGTGCGGATACAGAAGCACGCGGAAC
This sequence comes from Bacillus sp. 105MF, assembly GCF_000374885.1. Taxonomy (NCBI): domain Bacteria; kingdom Bacillati; phylum Bacillota; class Bacilli; order Caryophanales; family Bacillaceae; genus Bacillus; species Bacillus sp. 105MF. The sequence goes on from NZ_KB895641.1 coordinate 3,882, forward strand.
CATAATGGATACCATAGAAATCATTAAGAAGGCCATGATGATTTGCATTGTATATTGCATAAATGCCATCATATCACCAACTTGCATATGTCCCATATCCACTTGGTGTGATCCAACCCAAATAATAAGTACAGTAACGGCATTCATGATAAGCATCATCATTGGCATCATAAATGACATTAAACGGCTTACAAATAAATTGGTTCTTGTTAAATCTTGATTTCCTTTTTCGAATTTCTTTTCTTCATGCTTTTGATTATTAAAAGCACGAATCACAAGCATACCTGTTAAAGATTCACGAGTGATCAAGTTAATTTTATCTACTAACTTTTGGATACTCTTAAACTTAGGGATCGCGATGCTGAATAAACCAATGACTAAGCTTAAAATCGCGATAACTGCAACTGCGATAATCCATCCCATTGAAAGGTCTGTAGTAAGTACCTTAATAATTCCGCCTATGCCTAAAATCGGTGCATAGAATACGATACGAAGCAGCATAACCATAAGTGTTTGCACTTGTTGAATATCATTTGTACTTCTTGTGATTAGAGATGCAGTGGAAAACTTATCAAACTCTGCATTAGAAAAGCTTGTAACCTTTCGAAATACTTTCTTTCTAAGATCTCTACCTAATCCAGCAGCCACTTTTGCAGCAAGTAAACTCACGATAACGGTAGCTGCCATACTTACTAAGGATAAAAGCAGCATTTTTCCGCCAGAAGTAAGAATATAATTGGATTGAAGCTTATCTGTATTGATACCGATCTTTTTATATTCACTCTCAATGAATGAAACGGCTGACTGTGTTACCATGCTGCCTGGCATATTCTTAAACTTTTCATCCGTCTTTTCTTTCATTGCATCGATTTGATCTTGAGGCAGTTTAGCAATTACTGCAAAAGGATCTGTATTTGGCGGAAGCTTCGCCGGTGCTTTGTTATCACCTGGGGCAGTGAAAGCAGATGAGCCGCCTTTTTCAATTCCTTGTGTAATTAACATTGGTTTCCCGAATATATCGTTAAGTTCATTAATTGTATTTTTATCCTCTGTATGTAGCTTATAAAGCGGTTCTTTATCAAGCTGCGGATAATCTTTTAAGTCATTTTTCAGCTCACTTTGAGAAAGATTGTTCTTATCTAAAAGTACATAGTTGTCATCTACTTTTTTCTTCTCATTTTCATTCATAAAGAGTGTAAGTTTATCGAGCTCACTTTTACGAATAACCCCAGGTACTGCGTTTTCTACACCTTTTTGCTGAATACCTACATTCACAATGTTAGACATGTAGTCTGGCAGTGACAGGTCACATACGGCTTGTATGGATAATAGGCATATAACTGCAATGATTGAGGCAACAAATGGTTTTAAATGTTTGATGATCTTTAACATTTAATTCATCTCTCCATTTTCCTTTTCTAATTTTTTTAGCTTTTACTTCGGTTCCTTCCTTTATTCTTCGTATTCTCAGTAATGAATTCTAGCAGCTCTTTACGTGCTTTCGACCACAGATTAATTCTATGACTCTATGAAGATATGATGCAACTTTTAGGGTGTAGAATTTCATAATGAATTTGTTAAAGAATTTTAAACTATATATACATCAATTAAAAAACGGACATAAAACCCCTCTTTTTAGGTAAGAGAGAGCATCTGGCCATGCATAGAAGCGGTCAGGGCCTTTTTCTGCCACATGCGAAGTAAAAACAGAAAGCGCAAACGAGTGTAGGTTACTTTTTATTCTGTATAGCAGGGATTTAGATGTCGAAAAATTAATTCACAAATTCGGTTTCAACTAAAGGAAAACGGAGAATTCTCTGAATGGTCTGAGGACATTAGCATTGTAATGTTCCGTATTCTTCAGGAATCCATTACAAATGTAATACGTCATTCTGGTGCCAATGAAGTAGATGTATGTATACAAGAACATGCACAAGAATTATCGCTCATTGTTTCCGATAATGGACAATTTTTAAGTAGAAATTTATACCAAAATGGTTTTGGAGTAAAAGGAATGATTGAACGGTGTCAATCTGTTGGGGGAACTTGTAATTTTTCGGTTAATTCAGACGGGGGATTGAAGGTGGAAGCGATTATTCCTTTAATGAATCGTATATGTGATGAAGCCTAGAGATAGGAGGGACGACGAATGAAAACGATAAAAAAATTCGAATCATGTTAGTGGACGATCAACCAATCATCAGACAAGGGCTGACGTATATATTTAATAGTCAATCAGATATGGAAGTTGTAGGTGAAGCAGATAATGGTAAGGATGCCGTAAAGATTGTTTTGCGCTGCATACCTGATATCGTGTTGATGGATGTACAAATGCCGCAGGCGACCGGCATTGATGCAACTCGCAATATTGTGCAATCTTTGCCAGATACAAAAATAATATTGTTGACAACCTTTGATGTGCAAGACTATGTATTCGATGGGATTCGTGCTGGTGCCGCCGGATATTTATTAAAGGATACTCAAACGAAAGAGCTATTAGATGGTGTACGCTCTATACAGCGCGGCGCCACTTTATATAATAGCATGACAGCGAAACAAGCGCTCGCAAAGATTATAAATTCTAGAGATAATATTTCAACAAATCAGCCTAAGGCTTCACCTTCTATAGAATCATTAACAGATCGAGAAATTGAGATATTGCAACACATAGCATATGGAAAGAAGAATAAAGAAATAGCAAATATACTGCGTATTTCAGAAGGAATTGTTAAAATCCATGTACATAACATTATTCAGAAACTTGAGGTGGCAGACCGCACGCAAGCTGTAGTTTTAGGGATTCGTATGCAATTAGTAAGATAAATTGTTCTGAGGTAGAGAATTCGATTTATTATAAAGGGGGGAAGATACACTTTTGTAAAGATAATATTGGGGTAGCACCACATCGCCATCAACCTAAGAAAACAGGTCACCCCCCATAACGAAAATTTTACCTTTTTACAGTTATTACTGAGAATTCGACTCATCTTTTTCGTTTTTGGGACAATTAATCCCTTAAGTTGGTAGATGTGTAATGACACTTATATTGTAACTGGAAAGTAACAATAATTACATTGATGGATATTTTGTGTCGTTAAAATAAAAAAGATTACATTTTTGTTACAAAAACTATTGATTATATTTAAAGATCATAATATAATTCTGTTTGTGGAAATAAAAACTAAAATTATTCATTATTTGGGGGATATGGAAAATGAAGAAAGCTATTTTACCAGTTTTAATGTCTGCAATGTTTGTAGTGCCTGCAGTATCTCATGCTGAAAACCAAGAAGCTGTAAAACAACTTACTCCAAAAACAGAACAGGCAATGCAGAAAACAGGGTGGGTAAAAGAGGGAAATACATGGTATTTCTATGA
>NZ_KB895642.1:0-6854 GCF_000374885.1 Bacillus sp. 105MF
GAACCATCATAAGAATCGTAAATTTGTCCATTGCAAGAATCTGCCCGGTTATCCTAACCCCACTCTTTAAAACTACAGTGATTGGCTTTTTTTTCTCTTTTAATAATTCAGATGTTTTTTCCTGTAGACCGTTCATATAGCTTCCCCCCCTTACTATAATCGTATCATACTTAAATTTAAATACTGTCTTATACACGTATTTCTCAATATAGTCATTGAAAAGGAATCTCCTAGTATTACGGATTTGTTTTCTTAAGTTGATGGGCATGGGGTATTTTGTTAGCTTGATAGTGATGTGGTGATACCCCATTAATTAGATATAGTATGTGAAATTTTAAAAGAAGACACTCAATTCGAGTGTCTCTTCTTTTTGTAGATATTATTATTGAAGATTTACTCGAACTTCTTCTTCTGATAAGGAAATTGGTTTGAAGATTAATTGAAGCTTAGGATCTCCTTGTTTTGATTCGAAAGCAATAGTTCCAGTTATTTTCCCATTTTGTGCAAGTTTTCCAAAATTCAATTGAGTATCTTGGTTAATCATAGTTAACGTTGGATCTACAATATTTCCTTCACTGTTTTGTAAACTGAAATCGTGAGCATTATAATGTATTTCTTCTTTGCCGCCGTTTTCTATAGTTACATTAGCGATTAAAAATTCATGACCCTCTTTAGGTTTATCGAATTCTCCACCTGGAGACTTTTCAACATTTGTAACAGTTAATTTGTGATTTCCAAGTTTAATTGTTTCGCCAACTTTAAATTTTTTTTTCTCTTCTTTCTTTTTAGTTGTTTGTTCTGTTTTTGTATCATTTGATACTTTCTTGGCAGTTTCTTCTGTATCACTACATCCCGCTAAACTTATAGCAAGCGCTCCAGTTATAACGAGTGTACCCATCTTCTTATACATTTCGTTTCCTCCAATTATGTAAAATGTATGATTCCTGAACTATCATAACAAATATGGTTACAACTTTTTTGTCAGATTATGTCGAACATAAATAAAAAAAGAGAGCATAAGCTCTCAGATGGAAAATGTTTATTCTACAAGGGGTCACCATACATGCCCATCAACTTAAGAATTCAGAACTATCCCAAAACGAAAAAATGAGCTTTTTTGTTATAAGTTAGCACAAAATTTCGTTCTGGGGATACTTTGGTCGTAACTAGAATGAATCGTTTGGGTCGAAATACCATTCAGCTATTACAATTAGTAGAACAACTTCGGGAAAAGGATGTTCACTTTGCGATTTTAAATTTAGGAATAGATACTAGAACTCCAACAGGAAAATTCTTTTTAACTGTCATGGCTGCCTTTAGTGAACTAGATCGAGAAATGATTAAAGAAAAACAACGTGTGGGAATAAAGTTAGCGAAACAAAAAGGAGTGTATAGAGGAAGATTGAAGAAATACACGGATAAGCACCCAGGTATGAATCATGCGATTGAATTAAGGAAGCATACCAAAAAAACTGTTCAGGAAATATGCCAAATTACAGGAGTGAGTCAGGCCGCTCTGTATCGTAGATTAAAAGAACTTGAATAAAGTTCTTTTTTTATTTGTAATTAAACCCCAGAGTGGCCCCTCATACCCAGAATCGTTTCCGTACCCCATGTGGTGCTACCCAAAATTAACTGACATTCTAACCAATTTTTTTTGATATTAAGAAACTCGTAACCGTACTCAGACTTAATTGATTTATAAACATTACTCCTGCGATGAGTTTTTATAGTCAGTCTATAGTTAAAGAAGCGATTCCGGTGTCATCTTAATCAGAACAATGATTCTAGGAGAATAGATGAATCCTATATAGTTCAGTCGATTTAAAAGTGATGAATTAGTACTTTTCGATCGAACCTTTTTAGACTAAAACTAACTTAGCTATATTTTTTCACTTTCTAACATTTTTCTAATTTCATCATAATATTTAAATACATTTTGATTTGACGATAATCCGGATACCTGACCGTCCCCTGTCTCTATGACACCCCAACTACCATCATCAAGTTCAGCAAAATCAACAGTATAGAACTTACTTTTGAGGGATTTGAAAATTTGAACAAAGTCCCTCGGAATGATCTTACTTGTGTTAGGTTGATTGGAATTTCTGCAAAGAGATACTAGTTCCCCATTTAAGAAAAACGCTCTATATTCATTTGTAAAACCAAAATATTTTTTTAAATCTACAAATTCCTTAATTACGATACCGCCTGTATATAAATTGGCTCGGAGTTCAATAAATTTTTGTATATAATAATCCATTTTTTGACCAACAACTGGTGTTTCAAAATAATCTGGAAAACTTGAGCCCTTAACTGATTTCACATAATCTTTGACCATAAATCTTTTAAAGGATCTATTTATAGTAACCCAATCAATCGTTTTCTGGTCTTGATAATAGATACTCTTGGGTGTGTAAGATTTTATTGAATCATAGACATTTGGAAACAGGTGACATTCGTTGTACTCTACAGGAGAGTTTATTAATTTCAAACCCTTGTCCAATAATTCTTTATAAAGATCTTCATATTGCAAAGGTGTTAGCATCCATCCTCTATACACACAGGTTCCCCTGTAGCTGTTATTTGGATATATACTTAGTTTGCCATTTGTGATGAATTCTTCGTAATCATAGACTGCAGTTTCAAACTCAGGGAATTTTGCTACTTCGTTATATTCATCTTTATAATTAGCGTCAACTTTTCTGATGTCAAAATAATCGGATGGAAATAAAAATAACGTGGACATATTTTACAAATTCCTTTCACACTTTATAGGATTATGGAGCAAAAAATTTCTTAAACTAATAAATACTAATTATGCTTCTCTTAGTAGAGGGCATTATCAAGAAATGTAAATCGTTTCAACCAGAATTTACTTCACTGCCCTTGAGGTGATACCTCCGGTACAAATTTAGTTTTTGTAATAGAGGGGAGAGAATGTCTGACTATTCTTCACTTAATCATTACGCGATGAGTTCATGAAGTCCAATACAATCCAGTGTACCCAGTGACAATTAAACTGCTCTCGTATATGTTAAGGAATCAGCATGTTAAATTCACTAACATTATCACTAATTTTATTGATATCGAATGCTTTATTATCTCCACTTATATTTAATTGATTCTCATATTCTTTCATTACCTTGTAAAATGTATTTTTCTTTAGTCCTAATCGATTCATAAAGATTACGCCTGAAATTTCTCTATTTTTCCATGTTAGATATGTTTCTTCTATAAATCTTTTAAATATGCTGGTATCGGTAACAAATAAAATCACTCCTGTTTATAATGACTGGGATAATATCAAAATCCTGATTCTACCCCTGAATACTATATCCAACGCTAATTAACATAACAATCTTTATCGGAAATAAAAAAGCTATACAGAACTAAGAATATAGATTATGTATCCATGGAGATACAGTCCCAAGCTTCATTTCTATAACTGATTAGCCAAAACAAGCCCCTTCGTCTTTCAACAACAATACTTTCCTGCATACCAGCAGTCGCTTCTCTCTCATTAATTCTATCATGTACACAAGCCCAATGAAGCCGATAAATGAGGTCGGCCTCGTCCAAAATCTCTTCTGCACTTCGCAACCTTGTTTGTTGATAAAATTCATTAAAAGAACCACAATCAGAAACAAGTGTAATTGCGTAATGACAGTCACAGATCTCTTTTGGAAATTTCAGTGTATTCACGAGACCTATTGACCAAAGTAAAACCCACTGGGCTTCATACTGCCATGCAATCTGTATGGCTTCTTTCTGGTCAGGTTGCTCTGAATTTAGGAAATCTCTTTCCTGCTTCGTTAATGATTCAACCACACCGAATTTGTTCAGCAGCTCCATGACGAACTCTTTGGAAGCTTTCAAATCTCCTTCTTGGGCAACATCACAAGCATATTGTATGACAATCAGCAAAGCTACTGCTCTCTTCGTAATCTCTTCTCGACTTCTCAACTGAATACTTGTCAAAGGAGGCAATTGAGGCAACCCTTCGATATATGGAATCCCCTTATCTTGCAGGTTGTTTATCGATTTCTGTCTTCTTTCTTCCCCATCGGTAGAAGTACTATCCTTGCCCATTATTATCTTCGTACATGCGTGAGGAGTAAATTCTGAAGGACCAGAGGATCCATCTGGAAATACGATTACTTGTCCATCCTTCCCGATGAGAGTACGATCAGGGATAAAACCAATACCGTTTACCTGATTGAGTAACTTAAGGAACAGTTCCACGTAGTCATCACTATAATCCTTCTCCGTCTCTATAGCAATTATGGTATTAATTACAGAAATCTGTGTCAAAACCATCGTCTTAAGGCGTTCTTCTTGAAATGCAATTTGATCGTACATATGCATCATTCCAGGAATATTATTGGAAAAATAATCAGGATATGATTCTTCAGAATACACCCGGATAATAATTTTATTTTTGCCAAATAGTCTCTTCGATTGAATAGTATATTCATTTTTATTGCGCACAACCTTGAATCCATTTTGGAAAACTTGAGTAATGAAACCTTCTATATCATTTGTATCGTTCCTTGATGCAAATATCGTGAAAAATCTCAACTTTTTCCCTCCTCGAATGCTTATATTCCACGTAGCTATTTTGAAAAACCCTTAGTGTTATTGTATACAATGTTTGGTTTCACGTTGTCATTTTAAGAAGATTGTACGTTTAGGGGTACGAAAACGATTCAAAGAATAACCCGCCACATCTGAAATTTTTTCCAATTAAACTTTTGGGATAAGTCATATGGGACGCTTTTACCTTAGGAGAATCGTCAAAAAGCCTAACATCCCAATCAAGTACACTCTACTGGGATGAATTTAAAATATATATCGTTAAAAAACAATTTAAATAGAGTATTTCAGGTTTGGAAAAGTAAAAAAGATACAAAAATTCTATTTTTTACAGATGTGGCGGGTCAATGGCCGAATCGTTGCCGTATGCCTCTAACAAAAGAACCTCACACTTTATCCACCTTAAGATACTTTAGTATTTCTAGAAATAATATATAAGATTAATACAAGAATAAATAATGAAATACTAACTATGCCAGTTACTGTCTCGTTATTTATTGTGTAATTTACAATAGTAATAATAAACAAACAAAGAGTACCTATTAATGCTAACTTTTCTTGTATAAATTTAAGCATTAATTCATCCCCTTTTCTAATAAATATAGCACAAATAAATTAGAAAATAATGTAAAATATGAGAATTAAATCTTTAAAATCGAAAGTAAACTTTTGAATAAAAGTTTACTTTCGATTTCACTAAAAAAAAGCCAAAAGATGACATTAAATAAGTCATCTTTTAAGGATAGCACCAACATTTCGTACGCTTAGAATTCCCTGTCCATACCTTACGAATTTGTAAGCTTTTTGTCATATATTTGAATAGTACCAACTAATACAAGGGGATTATAATACTGACTATACAGCAATTATTATATGTTAAATAAACTTAAAGACGGAGGTCTAAAATGAAAAAATATATTTTATCTTTAATACCATTTATCTTAGGAGTCGGATGTTTAGTTAGCTTTAATACGATCGGATCTAAAGTCGCAGCGGATGGTACTCTTGTAGAACCATTTTATTTACTACCAATTGGTTATTCATTGATAGCTATCGGTATCATTAGTATTTTTGTAAGTAAAATGAAAAAAGTTAATAGATAAAAAAAAAAAGAATCTTATCTTAAGTAAAGTTCTTTTTTATGGGGTATCGTTTTAAAAATAAGCTTAGCGTACAAAATTTTCCGGATATTAGCGGTACCCCTTACATAAAACGAAAAAGAGTCCTAAATTAATAGGGCTCTTTTTCATTATTTTGAAAGTAAACTTTTTATTATTAGTTTACATTTGTATATCATTATAAACACCTTGATATAACCTAATTAAGAATTCTATATAAATACAAATTATATCTCTTAAATCTATAAATGCAATATAATGATAATAATATATTCATTGAAAGATTGAGGGGGAACATTATGCAAAGTTTAAAAGTAAGCATATTTAGCTGATAAATCGTCTTAGCGTACACCAAACACCTTAAATTGTGTCCAAATTGTGTCGTAATGTACAATTTTCTTTTTTTGATATGGTGAGGCCTTATTGTTTAAATCGATATTTAGGAGCGTTTCAAATAAATAAATATAGAAGATAATGATAGGAACTTAAATTGTTCTCTTTTACGGCTTCAACCACTTTATACATGATGGCACTTCCTCTAACACCTCTCGGTGTATTTGAAAATAACCATTTTTTTCTCCCGCTCACAAATAGTTTAATAGAACATTCACTTTTATTGTTATCGATTTCTAAACGACCGTCTAATAAAAAAGTTTCAACAGAATAAAAACATGATTCTTCCCCCAAAAAAACTAGCGACTATAAATTACTAGTTCAGATTATCTTGAAGTTGTTTTTCTTTCTTCTTTTTAAATGCCAAAACATAAAATAATATGGGGATTAAAAAATCTGCCAATAACTCTCCCATTCCATAAGGATCAACCTTAATATCTCCTCCTGCTAGATGCATAATAGATGATATTGTAAACAAAATTGCTACAACTAATGCCCATTTACGTTGAATTAATTTATTATTCATTTTTCTCCACTTGCTTTCATAAAATATTTTTTTCATACAATACCCATTATGGTAGTAATACCTATATTAATTAGGGTTTATTTCGTATGCGAATTTTTAAATAATCTACACTGATCCCCTATAAAAAGCAAAAAAACTCCCCTAAAAATTTCCTAATGCAGTCTTAGCTTGATAGTGATGTGGTTGTACCCCCAAGTATATTGTATTTCAATCCAATTACT
>NZ_KB895643.1:0-6601 GCF_000374885.1 Bacillus sp. 105MF
CATTGCTGACGAGAAGGAAACGGCGACGAAAGCGTAGCATCGGATGGCAGAGATGGAGTAATGAATATCTCTATGGTGTACTGGGGCTCTACTGGGACTGGAAAGTCCATTCCCTCAAAAGTGCAGAGGGATACCGATGAAAGTGTCTGCCATTTGATAGGTCTCATAACCCTTTTGATGAAGTTTATGGGGTGAGCTGCTTGAGGGAAAACCTCACGAGCAGTTCTTATGGGGAGGAGCTGGAAACGGGTCATAACCGATACTGCGCCAGTTCTTTACCCGACAGATTTTATTTAAAACGTGGAAATCATTCTTCCATATTCATCATTGTAAAAAGATAAAACGAGAACGATTGGAATGCCATTTGTATGGGCAACTGATTGCTATTCTACTCTGTTCTTCTACCATGTTTCAAATGCGGCAATTACTTCTTATGAAAAAGAAACGAGAACTGAGTGAATATAAGGCCATATACATGATTAAAGATTACTTTCTTCTTCTTTTCCAAGCTATACAAAAAGACACCCAAGAGCTATCAAAGATTCTAATTCGCCTGTTCAACCTCCTACAGCAAAACGGGCGAAAATCACATCGTTATGAGAAGAAAACAATCTTTGATATATTAGGTGTCATTTACAATTGTACCATGTCTGATAATCAAGCGGCTTAATTCAAAAAAATGAAACCCGTTAGGGTTTATTTCGTATGAAAATCTTTAAATTCCCTATATGTAGCCTTTAGAAAAGAAGAAATAACCTCTACTATAATTGACGTTGTATGAGCTTAGCTTGATAGCGATGGGGTAGCACCACATATCCATCAAGCTAACAAGGACGAGTTACCCCAAAACGATAAAAATGATCAACATGCAAAGATTTTTCGTTTTGGGGGTATTATGATATCTTAACTTGATGGGTGCACGGTTAGTCCCCTTTTATAAACTCATTATTTACCAGACAGGTCTTAACCTCGATGATGATTTACCCTCATTTGCTTCATAAACTAACTTTGTTAAATCTTCCTTGAGCATTTGCATTCTCTCAGCGCCTATGTTTTCAATCCAACGTTGTTCAATTTCAGTTAGTATCTTCTCTTTTGCTTGCACTACTAGCCAACCTTTTTCGGTCAAAACAATAATTTTCCCTCTCTTATCAGTTGGATGAGCTTTGCGCATTACATAACCACTTTTCTCAAGATAATCCACCATTTTACTCACAGCTTGCTTTGTAATTCCTAAATATTCGGCTAGTTCTATACCTGTCGCTCCATTAGGAGTGATACATTTAAACATAAAACCATGTACAGGTCTAATATCTCCAAATCCCAATTCACTCAATTTGTCATGTAGTTCATTGATTGATGCGCTAAAGGATAATGACAAAAGTGACGTAAGGTCCAATTCACTAAATACTTGATGAATCATACATAAAACCTCCTCGAATAAAGTCAATACGGTTGACTACATCTGGTTTCTATTGTACTATATGGCATATAGTCAATCAAATTGACTATAATTAGTTATAAGAGATATAAGGGATTCAACGAAACAAAAATTAATAAATTATGGAGGTTTCTCATGGCTAACATCGTGAAAATTAGAGGAAGTGTGTTTGCCCCGTATGCTTGGTTAGAACCTATTAAAGATCCTACAACAGGAAAACTTTTTGAATATACTGGTGATGCACGTGAATTTACACCTTATGCTGTAAACACAATGCGGTCAAGATTAGAGCAAGAAGTGATTATTGATTTTTATAAAAAAGAAATTTTTTCACATGCAAATGCTTGTATCGTAACTGTGAAAATTACAAATCCAGATGGTTCTATCGAGTATAAAAAAGGGAGAACAGGCACAGAAAATATTGTATGCACTAATGTTGTGTGGGGTACTGATGAAGTTTCTTTTAAAATGAGTGCAAGTGCCAGCAATCCTTTAAATACAGCAGCACCTGCAGCTGACTATGTATTAACTATACACGTTAACAAATGTGGGTTTGCACATATTGAAGGTGCACATGATGGGTTCCCCTGCTATGAATTTTATAAACAAACAGATTTTGGTCCATTTGAATTAATATATACACATGATTTCAGAGAAACTGGTGACACTCCAGCAGCGCTAGCTGGGGAAATGGAATACAGTTTTAAAACGACAATCTAGATATAAATACTGAATAGAAGTTTACAAGCAGCAAAATTATTTATACGAAAGAAATTGCGATCTGTTTTGCTCAATGGGTCAATACTATTATTACCCAAAATAAAATTAAGAATTGCAGAGGTGTGTCTCATGACTAATATCGTTAAAGTTAGAGCAAGTGTATTTATTCCAATGTCTTGGACTGAACCTAAGAAGGATGCTCAAACAGGAAACGTGATTCAATTCGAAGGTGACTCACGTGAATTTACACCATATGCTGTAAACGCTATGCGTTCCAGAATTGAACAAGAAATAGTTGTAGATTTTTATAAAAAAGAAATTTTCACATATGCGAATACCGGCATAACAACAGAAAGAATCACAACTCCTGATGGTTCCGTTAATAAGAGAACAGGAAAAGCTAGTACGGAAAATATTTTGTACACTGATGTTGTATGGGGGTCAAATGACGTCAAATTTAAAATGAGTGCAAGTGCTAGCAATCCATTAAATGTATATGCACCTCCTGTTGACTACCTATTAACTGTACATGTTCAAAAAGATGGTACTGTCGATATTGAAGGTGCACATGATGGATTCCCTTGTTATGAATTTTATAAGCAAGTAAATTTTGGTCAGTTTGAGAAAATTCATACACATGACTTCAGAGAAACTGGTGATACAGCTGAAGCTCTAGGTGGAGACATGGAGTATAGTTTTAAAAAGATACTATAAAGAACAATATAATACCTTATTAAATAAATATATAACAACATAAAAGAGTGAGTAACAGGAGGAAAAAAGAATGACAACAGTTTTATTTGTAAAAGCAAACAATCGCCCATCAGATCAGGCAGTTAGTGTGAAATTATACGAGGCTTTTTTAGCAAGCTATAAAGAATCACATCCAAATGATACAGTGGTAGAGCTTGATTTATACAAGGAAGAATTACCGTATGTAGGTGTAGATATGATTAACGGTACATTTAAGGCTAGTAGAGGATTTGATTTAACAGCAGAAGAAGCAAAAGCAGTAGCTGTTGCTGATAAATATTTAGATCAATTCCTTGCAGCTGATAAAGTTGTGTTTGGTTTTCCCTTATGGAACTTAACAATTCCAGCTGTACTACACACATATATTGATTACTTAAACCGCGCTGGCAAAACATTTAAATATACGCCAGAAGGTCCAGTAGGTCTTATTGGAAATAAAAAAATTGCATTATTAAACGCAAGTGGCGGTGTATATTCTGAAGGACCAAAAGCTGCAATGGAAATGGCTGTTAAATATGTAGCAAGTATGATGAACTTCTTCGGTGTAAAAGATATGGAGAAAGTAGTGATTGAAGGTCACAACCAATTCCCTGATAAAGCAGAAGAAATTATTTCTACAGGGCTTGAAAAGGCTGTTAAAGTAGCAAGTACGTTCTAATTAACAAAACACTCTTCACTGAATATAGCAGTACCAAACCTTTTATAGCGGCGGTACTGCTTTTTTATTCACATATCTCGCTACTGATTGAACCAATAGAAAGAAGGATTACATTACAATGGATCGTTTATGGACAAAAAACTATATAATGCTGACAATTACAGCATTATTACTATTTAGTGGTTTTTATTTACTAATGCCAACACTACCTATGTTTATTAAAAAATTAGGTGGAAGTGAATCTCAAGTTGGATTTATTATTGGGGTATTTACAATATCGGCAGTCATTTTTCGTCCTATTGTTGGAGGATTAATGGATCGATATGGTCGAATGGTATTTATAATAAGTGGACTACTATTTTTCGCAATTACAATGTATTTTTATGATTGGGTAACAGGGGTTATATTTTTAGTGATCTTACGTATTCTCCATGGAATCAGCTGGGCAGTTGCTACAACTTCGATAGGAACGGCTGTGACGGATGTTATTCCACAATCTCGTCGTGGAGAAGGAATGGGATGGTATGGACTTGCCATGACTTTAGGTATGGCTTTAGGACCAGTATTAGGTCTTTGGGTAATAAAATCATTTTCATTCCATTATCTATTTCTTTTATGTACAGGATTAGCACTTGTTGCATTCATACTTGCACTTGGTACAAAAATACCATCAATTCAACATGCATCAAAAAAAACAATATCATTTTTTGAAAAAACACTCTTACCAATCGCTATTGTTACATTTTTCCTATCTCTTACTTTTGGTGGCATTACAACATTTTTACCACTGTTTGCGGCAAAAATCCAAGTTAATGCTGGTACTTTTTTCTTAGTTTATGCTGTCACACTTACAGTAGTTAGACCATTTGCGGGGAAGGTATCCGATAAATATGGAGAAGGAATCATTATTATTCCTGCGCTGTTTACACTGATAGCCGCACTATTAGTTCTAGCAATGACAAATGGGATTGTTGGACTAGTTATTACAGCTATTTTGTATGGGATTGGATTCGGATCAGCACAACCTGCTCTTCAAGTAGCCATGATACGATTAGCTTCACCAGAGAAAAGAGGAATAGCGAACGCTACATTTTTTACTGCTTTTGATTTAGGGATTGGTTTAGGATCCATTCTTCTAGGATTTGTTTCACAACTCATGGGATATCAAATGCTATTCATTGTTTGTGCTGTCTCTGGGTTTGTTAGTCTGTTAATTTTTATTTTGTTTGTAAAAAAGACGCTAACATAACTTTTAAATTTACGAAAAAAGCGCTATTCTTTTTGTAGAAATATACAGAAAGGATGGCGTTTTGGCTATGAATTTATCGATTTCTGATGAACTAGAATTGTTTTCTAAAGAGTTGCAGCGATATATGTCACCATATGCTTTGGAGAAATTTGCTAGAGAGATAGGATTTGTTCAACGAAAAAGTAAATATCGTGCACAAGATTTAGTAGCTCTTTGTGTTTGGTTAAGCGAAAACATAGCAAACACTTCATTGACACAACTAAGTAGTCGATTAGAAGCTAACACAGGTATTTCTATGAGTCCAGAAGGACTCAACCAACGTTTTAACTCTCGAGCTGTACAGTTTCTGCAACAAATATTAGCTTCTTTACTCCATCAGCAATTTTGTTCTTCTAGCAAGATTCCAACTTTGTATACAAACTATTTTCGACGTATTCGTGTATTGGATTCTACACATTTTCAGACTCCAGATAAATTCACTGCTACATATCAAGGTTCAGGTGGTAGTGGTCAAAGTGCCGGTGTGAAAATTCAATTAGAGTACGATTTGTTAAGTGGCCAGTTTCTACATGTTCATGTGGGTGCTGGAAAGCACAATGATAAAACATATGGTTCTACTTGTCTAAAATCTCTCCAACCGCAGGATGTATGTATACGTGACTTAGGGTACTTTGACTTAAACGATTTACATACTATAGACGAGCACGGTGCCTATTTCACCTCACGACTTAAGCTCAATACTCGTATATATCAGCAAAACAAAGATCCTGAATACTTTCAAAATGGAACAATAAAAAAACATTCTGAGTACATTCAATTAGATATGGAGAAATTTATTGATCAATTACAACCAGGTGAAACATATGAAATTCCTGAAATTTATATTGGAATGTATCAAAAGCTTCCTGCAAGAATAATTCTGTATAAGTTAACTGAACCGCAAATGAAACGTAGACAAAAGGATTTAGCATCTAAAGAACATAAGAAGCAAATTACCTATAAAGAACGTAGTAAGCGGCTTAGTGCAATTAACTTTTATATTACGAATATTCCTTTGGAATATTTACCAAAGGAACAAGTATACGATTTTTACTCCTTACGATGGCAAATTGGCGTGTCCAGATAAGGACACATTATCTAGTTGGTGAAAGTCCAATCGGGAGAATAGACTCCACTCCCGTAGCCTGAGAGGCGCCATGAAGTGAAAGCGACATGGCGAAGCCTTCTGACATCACATGCAAAAGGCATGTGGGCAAATCTCCAGGTTGTAACGTACAGTGAACGTAGACGTAGCCTCGTTACACGCAATTCCGGTGGCTGAGACGGTCGATAACGTGCGAAAGCAGCAAGAACTGACCGAAACGAGTCTGGAACGGCAGTTCTCACCGGCGGGGTATCAGCGGCGACATGGAGAGAAAGATAATGTGGAAACTGGAGAAGCCCTGGACACCCGATGAAGAAACCTCATCGAGGAGACCGTCTCTATAACCGCGATCGGAAAGTGAGAACGGTAGGTGTCAGGGTGGCGGAACGGATCGTAGTACCAGAGATCTGCGTGCAGCAAAACGCGCGGGGAGGAAAGGGTCCGAACCTGTAAACATTTCGTACGACCAAAGGAGGCAAGGGTGCCATGACAAAAACACCTATTACTTTGCAGGAACTAAGGCGACGAATCTATCAAAAGGCGAAGTCTGAACCTACGCATCGGTTTTGGGGACTATTTTCCCACATTACCAAACTAACAACCCTCCACGAAGCATATCAGCATGCGAGGAAAAAC
>NZ_KB895644.1:0-6385 GCF_000374885.1 Bacillus sp. 105MF
ACCATTTGTTTTCCCTGCATTTTTATATCCATTTGCGATTCCTGCGGCACCAGCACCTGCTTGTAATGCGCCCTTACCTGTACTTTTTAACATGTTACCAGCTTTGGACGCTATATTGCCGGTTGCCTTACGGATTCCCTTTCCAAGTGCGTATCCACCTGCAACGACTCCCCAGCCATTTTTAAGCCCTGCATCAATACCAAAAATACGTTCACAAATAACAGGACCATCTACAACCGCAAGGCTCAAACAAATTAAAGCCAGGACGTAAGCAATCCCATCTACATTTTCATGAATATAATTCATACCGATGAGGTAGAGTTTTAATGAAATAAAGATCATAATCATAATTAAAAAAGAATTTAAGATATTGAGAAGAATGTGCTTTGTCTTCTGTCCGTTTGCCACATCTGCCGGTGCAACTAAGTTTGCTAGAATGTAGCTAAAAGCTAGTTCAAAGCATAATTTTCCAAGTTTGATTGCTGTAAATAACAGTGTCATACCAATGACAAACAGAGATGGAGCGATTTTCCAAAAATCCCAGTCCCAGCGATAGTATTTATCTGGCCAAAAATCAAACCAACCATTTTTCAAGTCTATAAGCACTTCTTTTCCATCTGGTGCAATACTCATTTTCTTTTCTAAAACCTTTATTCCAACATCTGACAACCCGTTATCCTTATTAACTTTAAAGTCTTTATCAATTTTTTCTAAAATATCAACTCTTCTAATGTTCTCTTGTGGAATTTTGTTGGATTCTTTCAGTTTTGTAGTTTTCCACTTTTCTATGTCAAACTGTGCTACATCTGTAAGACCATCCTTTATAATCTTTTCACTTGTAGTTCCACTTCCTTTGAGATCCACTGCCTTGATAGCCTTATCTGTAAATTTATCTGCCTGCATCATCGCTGTACTGAGTAACACAATTACACCCATACTAATAAAAATGTTGACTGCGATTTGTTCTCGATTCGTTTTTCGATTAAATATCAGTGTGTATCCAATATAAATGAGCGAAAAAGCAAATAGTATATACAAAACAGGTTGAAAGTCTCGTACAAAAGACTGTACTTGTTCTGAAGCAAACAACGTTTTTACGAAGAGAATTTTATCTGTAATTCCTTCCAGTGCATCTACCAAATACGACAATCCAATAATTATCATCCAACCAATCGAACGGAGTATATAATTGATAAAGCCACCAATTTCTAAATAATCATTAAACATCTTCAATATTTCCAAGACTTTTTCATCATTCATATTTTCAGCTTCCTCCTTTACGCTCCGAATACATCTTGTATGGTCATATCAAGATGCTCATCTACTTCATCTACCCGAATGACAATAGGTGCTTCACCGACTCCTCCTGGTTGTAAAATCACAACACCATTTGTAAGTCCAATCATTACTTCTCTTCCCGCTTTTACTTGCTTCCCGTAAACTTGTAAAATATGTTGTAAGGGATTGGTTACCTGCATCATACTTCCTCCTTTACACCTTCTTTTTCTAGTAAGCCATCCATAATTTCACCGTATTTCCCATTAATCAAACGATACGTATTCTTATCAATTTGTCCTGTCGTCACTAATATTTTCAAATCGTCAATAAAGCTTTCCATTGTACTTGCCTGAATATCCGCTAACGGTCTATTCCATTGCTTCATACATTTTTTTTCAATTACACTCCAAATAGATCGATGTGTTTCAAAGAATTCTTCCGCTGTTTTTTGTTTCCAATTTTCTAAGGTAAGTGGTTCAAATACACTCGCTGATTCTGTTACTACAACAGGTTCTGATGAATATGCTTCTTCAGGAATTTCAATCTCTTCATCAATATCCGCAAATTGTGGTTCTTCAGGCTCTTCTTCTGAAGGCGTAGGCACAGGTTCTGGTTCAGATCCTGGTACAATTTGTTTTGACTCTTCTGGTTGCCCAGTTGCCTCCTCTTCTTGTTTTGGGAAGAAATCAATTATGAGGTCCCTTGGATTCACATATTCATGTAAAGAACGAATATCGATATCTAAAATAGATTGATCTGTATCAAAATCGTCACCTAAGTATTCCCAACGATATTTCATAACCGTTTTTCCTCGATTCAAAATCGGAAAAGGCTCTATCTTTTCAAATTTATTATCCCTACGTTTCATAAAACGTATAACTGCGCTTTCCCCTTCTTGGAATCTCATTAACTCAGTTGGTGTTAATAATGGTTTCGTATCAATTCCTTCCGTTTTACTCTTATCAATAGACAATCCTTTTCCACTTCGAGACAACGAATTGATTGTTTGATTCCCTAACTTTTCGGATATTTCTTTGGCAGTTTCTTTATTCCCGGATTGAATATAGATTTGATTCCCGCAATTGTCTTGAATCGTTGTACTTGCGTCTCCATATTTCATTTTTAATTGAGGAAGGGCTTGCACAATCAGGTTAAATCGAATATTTCGACCTAAACAGACCGTAACGATATTCCCCATATCATCAATCGGCGGCATATTTCCAAATTCATCCAACAAAAATACTACTTCTCTATGACATTTCCCTCCACGAGCTAAACCAGCATACTTAGATAGCACAAAATATAGCTGTCTAATAAAGATAGAAGCAATCACATGATTACTAGAATCATAATCTGGAACGATCATAAAGACCGCAATTGGTTTTTCAAAGATAACAAGGTTTTCAATTTGTAACCCATCTTGTTTCTCGACAACTTTGTATGTTGTTTTACCTGTATCCTTGTTAATTGTTTGAATTTCTACAATCATTTTCTTCTTTGTTTCGCTTTCCATTACATGGATACGTTGTCCCTTCTTTACTTTTTGCTTAAAGTTCAGTTCAAAACGTCCTTCTGTATCTGTTTTGATACTCTCTTTCGAACCATCCGGGAATATAATTTGCACCCGCACCCTTGGTGTTCCTTTTCCTTGTATGCTTTTCCCAAAGCCAATTCGCTTCAAATCGATACTATTACGGGATGTCATTTTTGCAATTCCTTCGAATGTAAAGATGGATAGTTTACTCATTGTTGTACTAAAAATACCACCTCGTGTTGTGCCACCTTTCGCAAAATTCGAAGTCGCATATTGCATTTTGGCTACACTATCAGCCGGAAGCATTTCAAAATATATATCTAATACATTTTTCGTATTTCCTTGTTTATCAATCACAATCTCTTTCGAACCAAGTTCTGATAACATATTGGCAACCGTGTACATACAAATTTTATCTTCTGTTTTTTCCTCTATACATTTATCTATAATCGCTAAAATTAATGCATTACATAAACTCATCGAACTATTATTCCAAAATGGATCTTTTACATTTGGATTGTAGTAAAGAGAGTAGGATAATGTATTACAAAGTGTTTGGGCTGTCGCTGTATCTCCTTGTTTGTAGGCATCTTTAATGAGTTGAAGCAAGTTATAACTCATGGACTCTAAAGGATTAATTAAATTTAAAACTTCAATATGGAAACCTCGTTGTTCCAACGTTTTTTTAGATGCTGCCAGCAATTCACCCTTCGGGTCATTCGCGATTATGGAGGGTTGTATTTCTGCACGAGAATACGCATCAATCGTTGGAAATACAAAGGTTTCCCCTTTACCAGACCTTGTTGTACCAATAATTAGGTTACTAACTGCCCCATCATCTATGAGTAGCCTTCCCGCTTTTGCACTATCTTTTAATTTTTTAATTTCTTGCCATTTCTCCATCCCTTTTGCATCCATTACCTTTTTCGCTTGTTTTAAAATGGATTTGCATGAAATCACATCATACCGAGAAATGACAACGCCACCTTTTCCCTCATATCTCTCTGTTTTATCTGGAATGGCACGGTACTGCTGTTTAACTTCATCTAAAGTCGCAAAACGAGAGGAATCTTTTTGATTCTGATTCAAGTCTTTAAAGCTCGAGCGAATTTTGTAAGTGAATTGCAATGTACATAAACTCGCGATTAGGACTACTATCACATAAAGAAAAAGAGGATGTTCAAAGGTATATAGATCCTCTATCCCAATATGAAAAGGTTTTGGATGTAATAAATCTGAAAAAGTTGTTTTCACTACCTCTACGATGACGTTTCCTAGAAAATTTGCGATAAGAAAGATTCCACTAAACAAAAAAGTACTCATCGGGATGAGTACTTTCCATTCAGCTAATTTATACTTGAGTGGTGCTTTTTGTTGCACATGCACGTTATCCCCTCCTTTTCATCTTTTGTTTGTCTTTTTCCACAATTTTATATATAGTGTCTTGAATCATTTTTTGAACCTCTACCGTGTAGAAAATAAACATCAGCACAATAAATCCCAACAAAAACATTAAATACGTTACTATCATATCTGATCTCTTTTCTTCAAGTTACATTCTATTTCTTTGTAAAATTTCCATTGTAAGTACCCAATTCGCAGTAAACTTAATATAACAGGTACTACTAATAAAACAGCCATAAAAAGAGATAAAGAATGTATTTTCTGTTCTTCTACAAATGCAATACTAGCAATCACACCAACTGCTATTATAATTGCTAGTGGAATTTCTAATAACAATATTTTTTTCGTCAACTTTCTATCCATAATGAAACGTATTAACAGAACCATTAAGACATAAAACATACCAAAGAGAGTAATTCCATTGATTGTATGACCTTTTGTCCATTCATATCCAGAATCATTTACGCCCCAAACGATATAAGTAATTCCTAATACGCCTAAAATAGTGTAAATTCTTAAACTTATCTTTCTCCCATACGCTATCCATTTTTCCATCTTTATTTTCCTCCTTTTTAGAAAATAAAAGAGCCGGTTGAAGGTTTAACCAGCTTGTGCTCCGTTTTATTTATCATTCGTGTGCCAAAGTATTCTTTTCAGATTGTGACGTCTGTTTTAAGGCTATTCTTATTATTTGTAAACCAACTACGATACCTGTTACAAGGAAAAATAACGGATAAAAAGCTCCATCTTTGTATCCAAGAAAGAAACCGAAAGCAAGAAAACCGCCACAAACACTACTTAACATCACTGTCGATAATCCAAACAAATAGCTTACCTTAAGGATAGTCAATTTTTTATAGTCCTGATCCATTACTAGCACCCCTGTCATGAAACTAGCTCCAATCAAAAGAACTGTCATCAAAAGATACATATCTGCTCTCTCAAAAGCAATACTTGACTCTTGATACCAGGGCATCCAATTTCCTATCCCTTGATACCATGTAATTCCATGCCACCAACCAAACATCCCGACTATTAACAAATAAAGTAATCCTAAAAAATGAACATGATTACTACGAGCCAATTTCTTTATATGATCCATTCCAAATCCCTCTTTTCTATTCAAATTTATACAAAATTCAAATTTGATTAAATTAACCCTCATTAACGGACAGACAATCAATTCCTCTTCAGAAGTTACTCCGCTTGACGACTTATTCTATTTCTTTGACAGTAGCTACATCTGTCCAGTCAATCAAGAGCTCTCCTATATTAGAAGGTTCAAAAACAGTAAGAAATAAATCTTCCATAGTTTTATCATCTACATAACACTTGCATTTAAAATACTCATTGTCCCGTTCGATGAATGTTGTTATTTCGTATTTCTTACCTACTTCAAATTGGTTCATAACTAGTTGTGATCTACCTTTACGTTCTAACTCATGATATTTTTCACGCATATCAAAAGCTATTTCTACATCAGTTTGATAACGTGTTCCTTTAACCATTACCCATAACATATTAAGCATATACTCATCTAATTTGTTTTTATTTCTCGCACTATGTGCATTTGATGCAAGTTCAATCATTCGTTCCTCTTTTGTCTTTTTAGCCAAGTAAAATCACTCCTCCACCTTAGTCAAGAAATATACGCCAATCAACTATTGTTAAAATAAGAATAGGGAATACAAACACAACTTCTATGGGCAACCAATCCATTTTGGGAATTGTTACAATTGGTTGTAATTCCATAACTTCCCCTCCATCTCTCATATTTCTATTTCTCCTATAAATTTCATAATCTATAACAATAACGCTCTGATTATAGTTAAAAGTATTCGTTTACTATCAAAATTTCCTGTATTTCTATATAAAAAGAGCTGGTTGAATATCCAACCAGCTTGCTATCTTTTTTAAAAGAAATCCTAACTTGCACTTAAAGGTTATTCATCGATTTAGCATAATGAATTGAGGAAACTCAATATCAATTTCTATTGGAGGTAGTGTTTGAAAACTTGCTATTACTTTTGTATTAGCTTCTTTCATTTGTTGTAAAAATGATAAAAACCCCTTTACTTCTTCAGCAAATAAGTAAAATGTTTCATCAATTATTACAAAGTCATGTTGTTTAGCTAAATCGATTATTTCTTTGCTCAATTCCACTTTCGG
>NZ_KB895645.1:0-6094 GCF_000374885.1 Bacillus sp. 105MF
CCATCAAGCGCTCGTCGGTATTGTGGGCTCACGTGTTGACCTCACTTGTTTCCAATGCGCTTACTATTGTGGTGGTTATCCTCGTCGCCCTCTTGATGGGCTTCCGTTCCAGCGCTGATATCCTGGATTGGCTCGCGGTAGCTGGGATACTCGGGCTGTTTACGCTGGCGCTGACATGGCTGGCGGTCATTCCCGGATTGACAGCGAAGTCTATGGAAGGGGCGACAGCCTACTCGTACCCGCTGATTTTCCTGCCGTTTATCAGTTCGGCCTTTGTTCCCACTGAAACCATGCCTAAAATTGTCCGTGCGTTCGCTGAGAACCAGCCCGTGACTTCAATAGTGAATACGATTCGTGCCCTCTTGTATGAAGGGTCTGTTGGCAACGGTATCTGGATCGCGCTTGCCTGGTGTGTCGGCATCATGGTCATTGCTTACTTCTTCGCCAGTAAAGTATTTAAACGTCAGTTAGGGTAAGTACACCATCGGTTCGGTGTCTCATGGCAACTAAAACATCCGAAATAAAATATATGTTTGGAAAAGCACGGGAAATTTTTCCGTGCTTTAATTATTTGTCATGTTCTCAGGATAACTATTGTCGATATAACACCTTCATGTTTTTTAACAATTGGGCGCTATTGCGGAAGATCTAAGGTGAAAAATGAACAAACTTTTTTATAAAATCGAAACTTAAATCTTTTTTTAAACAGGCTCTTTCTTTTTGTTCGTTTTTCAAGGTTATTTGCATTAATTTGAACAAACTTTATTCTAAAACAATAGCTTAAAAAAGTAATGTGTCTAACTTTGGCTTTTGTTTTGTTACTCTATCTTTATGTATTTGGCCAGATTGCGGAGTGATGGATTGCGCAAATAATGGAAACTTGAAATCATTTGGGGTACCGTCATATGCCCATCAACTTAAGAATATCAACTACCCTCAATTGTACAAAAACGTTATTCTTTCTAAACAAGGTTATTAGAAAGGATGACGCCTTTTTGTATTTAAGGGTATTAAAATCTCTTAAGGTGAGGGTATGTATGATGATTGGTTGGTTGATTGATTGATTTTGCTACATATTAGGTGTTTTTTTACGGAATATTCAAAATAGCATCTCGATGGCATAATATTATATTGCTTATATTTACGAATGCTTAATATTGGATTAATCTGATATTTACATTATTTGGGTATTATGAAGAAGTAAACAAGTAACAAAAAATACAATGTGAATAGGAGGGAACTTAAATCGATTCAAATGACAGAAGTTGGGCATAGTGTAAACTTATTTGAATTTTTTATTTAATAAAAATCTATCAATCATTATATAAAAATAGCTTAGTAGTCTTATTGATAAGTAGGATATTTTAATGACGGTAGTAAATAAAATGGGTCTATTGATGTGTTTTTATCTGAATTTTCTAATTTGATTATTTCAACCTTATGATGATAGTAGGAGGGAATTTTGTGTGATAGTATGTGGGGTATAAAGTGTAGAAAATTCTGAAAAAGGGATGTGGATTGGATGTTCAAACTACTGTAAATAATAAAGTTACAGAACTATTAAATCATTATTTTCATCGAGTGAAGGTGAATCTTGTAGAAGAGGAAAATCAAAGAGAATTATATGAACATGAATTGATTAATGAACTATTCCCGTTGTTTAATGTTGCAGGAAATGACAACATGAATAGAGATTTTCTAATTCGCTTTCGTTTATTTGTAAGGGAGATTATTTCAGAGCAAGAACAGAAAATGAAAGAACTTGAAAAAACAAGAGATGAAGAGATAAATGTATTTGATTTAGTAGAGCGAAAAAAGATAATGAACTTTATGATTAATTGAAGTTTGAATTGTATTAAAGTTTAAATAAAAATATTTAGAGTGATTAATTATATCCAATAAAGGGCCCATGTACGCAAAAACATCCATTTTAGTAAACTTAAGGAGATCGTTTTTATGAAAACTACCGACTCAAAAAGTCTATGGGGAAATACAATTTATTTACAAGTTTTCTCTGCGTATTCACTGATTATGCTCGGAGTATTTATTGATATGTTAGCCATTATGACCATTGTTGGTTTTGAATGGGAAGTAGACCCTACCATGATTGGATTGATTCCCGTTGCGTATGCACTTCCTGGAATTTTATTTAGTTCATGGGCAGGTGTGATTGCTGATCGCTTTAGAAAAATTCCAATTATGATGTTTAGTAATCTAATGGTTGGTCTATTAACAATCGTTCTTTTATTTGTCCAAAATATTCATTGGCTTTTGTTAGCTTTAATGATTCGATCCATTTTTACCGTTTTCTATTATCCTGCACAGCAAACACTAACACGACAAATTGTATCCCCTGATTTGCTTACCAAAGCGGTAAGTATCAACGGTATAGTTGAGCAAGGAACCAAGATAGTGGGTCCGCTTATAGGTGGAGTGTTACTGAGCTGGTTTCAGCCAGAGTTTTGTCTTGTAATAAGGGCAATATGTAGTTTACTAGCTGCTTTGGTTTTATTGCCCACAATAAGGTTTAAGGAATCTCTGTCAAGAGAATATATAGAAAAGCAACAGCAAAGCACTTGGACTGCTTGGTTACAAGGTTGGAGTTATGTATTATCCAATCGGATGATATTATCAACCATGATTTTCTTTACAATAGGTATGGCAGTATTACAATTAGTAGACTCGCAGTTCCCTACTTTATTTAAGAGTTTGTTCCCAAATGATAAGAGTAAAATGGGATATATCATTTCTATTATTGGTATTGGGGGAATACTTGGTGCATTCTTAACACAAAAAATAAAACATTTTCAATACGGTTGGGTAGTATGTGGGGGCATTGCTTTAATGGGAATTGGCTTTGGTGGAATTAGTCTGATAAGTCTGGTAAGTCCCGGTACATCCCTTATTTTTGGCTATCTGATTAGTTTTATCGCTGGTATTGGAAGTGGACTTATGCTTGTATCCAATCAAGTCATTCTGCAAATAGAATCTCATCAAGAACAGGTCGGAAGAGTGTTTGGAATTCAAAGCAGTTTAGCAAATGCAGTCCTCATCATTTCTCCAGCTATGAGCGGACCACTAGTTCACCTTTTCGGAGTAATTCAACTCTATCTTTATGTAGGTATTGGGCTCATCATCATTGGAGTAATTGGGGTTTCATTACAAAAATATTTTTGGGTTAAACATGAAAACGAACACATAAAAGTAACTAATCTTTGAAGGGAGATTTCTTTATGTCCAATGAGGAGCGTTATCTTTTAAGTCATCCACAGAGGAGAATATGGTATACAGAAGTTATTTATTCAGGTAAAGGTATATGTAATCTAAAATTCTTGTTCAAGATCCATCGAAAAATGGATTATTCATTATTAAATCGAGCCATGAATCGTGTTATTAGTGAAAACGATGGTTTGTGTATCAGGCTGAAAGAACATGGACATCAGGAACCTGAGCAATATTTTGTTAAACATCAAGAACGAGAATTTGACTTCTTTGATTTCAGTTCCGAGAGAGATTCAGATTTGCTGGAAAAATGGATTGAGCAGAAGGCGCAAGAGACGTTTACGTTATTTGATTCTGATTTATACTATTTCGCTTTAATAAAATTAAGCGATAATGAGTGTGCCGTCTTTGGCAATGTCCATCACATTATCATGGATGGTTTATCAATCCAAATTTTTACTAGTCAGATTGCTAAATATTATCATAAGTTTCATAGTGAGACAGATGTGAGCATACCTAGGAACTCATATGTTCAGTTTCTAGTCAATGAACAGACATACTTGAACAGCAGTCGTTTTCAAAAGGATCAAAACTTTTGGTTAGAGGAATTCAATACACTTCCATCCGTGACGGGATTGAAACCCTATGATGCTTACCAAGTTAGTACGAGAGCATCACGTGAGACGTTTACATTATCGGAACATTTGAAGAAAAAGATAGAAAAATTTTCTGAAGATTACAAATTTAGTATATATACTTTTTTTGTTGCTGCGCTTTCGTTGTCGATGTATCGATGGACCTCATCGCTTGATATTGCCTTGGGAATGGCTTACGGCAATCGTATGACTAAAATGGAGCGGGAATTAATTGGAATGATGGTGAGTACAGTTCCTCTAAGAATGGATATCGATCCTGAAGAAGAAGTACTCTCATTTATTGGTCGAGTGTCTAGAAAACAAAGTAAATCATTACGACATCAGAAATATCCATTTGATTTGTTATTAAAGCAGATTAATAAAGAGAATAACAGTAATGTTCGACTTTTTGGAACTACGATTGATTATAGAGAACGTGCTGAAAGTGGTGACTCTCTTTGGATTCCAAATCGTGAAGAGGTGCAAGACTTTGCAGTACATATCGAAAATTTGACTGATATAGACTCTTTACAAGTACATGTTGATTATCGTGAAGAGCTATTTTCCAAAGAAGAGATAATTCGCTTTTTTAACACCATGCTAGCATTAATGGAAAACACATTTAAAAATCCGAAGCAGAAGGTTGCTGAGATCGAAATCATTTCAGAAGAAGATAAAAGAAAAAGTCTAGTAGAGTTCAACGATCCTAAGCTTGACTTTCCACCTCAAGCAACCATCCATGAGTTGTTTGAGCAGCAAGCGACGATTCATCCCAATGCCATTGCAGTTGTGTATGAAAAGGAGGGGCTTACCTATAGTGAGCTTAATGAACGTGCGAATCAGTTAGCTCACTATCTACAGAAAAAGGGAGTAGGACCTGATTCATTGGTTGGGCTTTGTGTTGAACGTTCTCTTGAAATGATTGTAGGTATTTTGGGGATTCTGAAGGCTGGTGGAGCTTATGTTCCACTTGATCCAACATATCCAGAGCAGCGACTTCAGTATATTTTAGAGGATGCTAGCATTCAGTTAGTCGTAACGCAAGAGAGTTTAAAAGAATCGAAATGGTTACCAGAGAATATTAAATCGATTTGCCTTGATCGAGATCAGGTTGAGATTGAGAAAGAAAGTACTGCTTTACCGATTTCTGATGTAAGTCCCCAACATCTCGCTTATGTGATCTATACTTCGGGATCAACAGGGAATCCGAAGGGAGTTATGGTAGAACATCACAATGTGAGTCGTTTATTTAAATCAACGGAATGTTGGTATCAGTTTGATGAAAAAGATACTTGGACGCTTTTCCATTCTTATGCGTTTGACTTCTCAGTTTGGGAAATTTGGGGAGCATTACTCTATGGAGGAAGATTGATTGTTGTTCCTTACTGGATTAGTCGATCGCCCAAGGATTTCTATCAACTGTTAGTAAAGGAAAAGGTTACGGTTCTTAATCAGACACCATCCGCATTTCGACAATTGATACAAGTGTGTGAACAAGAAGATGAGAATAAAAACTTGCATCTGCGCTATATCATATTTGGTGGGGAAGCACTCGATCCGACCAGCTTGCTACCGTGGTTTCAAAGGTATGGAGAGCAGAACACGCAGCTAATCAATATGTATGGAATTACAGAAACTACCGTTCATGTTACGTATTATCCAATTACTCAAGATGATGTGCAGCATTCTTCAAGAAGTAATATCGGAAAGCGGATTCCAGATTTAGAAGTGTATGTGCTAGACGCTTGTCAACAGCCTGTGCCTATTGGCGTATCTGGTGAACTATATATTGGTGGAGCAGGACTCGCACGTGGGTATTTAAACAGACCTGAATTGACTGCAGAACGTTTCATTCCTCATCCATTCAGTAGTGACCCGGGAGCGCGATTATATCGGACAGGAGACTTAGCGAGATACTTGCCGGATGGAAATCTAGATTATCTTGGGCGGATTGATCACCAGGTGAAAATCCGTGGTTTCCGAATTGAGCTCGGGGAAATTGAATCTGCTTTAAACGCACATGCATCCGTAAAAGAGGCTGTTGTAATTGTTCGAGAGGATCAGCCGGGTGATAAACGATTGGTGGCATATGTCGTGGGTGATGGGAATGTAGGTGAGTGGAGAGATTATCTCAAGGCGGAACTACCAAGCCATATGGTTCCTTCAGGATTTTTGATGATGGAAGCTATTCCACTAACTGCTAACGGTAAAGTTGATCGTGAGGCCTTGCCTGTACC
>NZ_KB895646.1:0-6019 GCF_000374885.1 Bacillus sp. 105MF
TATAACCATTTTTGTTATAGTTAAGTAACCAAATTTGTTATCTCTATAACCATTTTTGTTATAGTTGAAACCAAATTTGTTATCTTTATAACCATTTCTGTTATAGTTAGGTGCTATAATTCCTTATATATCAACATATTTCACGCTCCTAAAACATATAAACATATAAAACATATAAAACAATTATTATATAAAACATACAAACATATAAAATTGGATTGAATAACTATAAATATATTTGATTACAAAATTTAAAAGATTTTCTCTCTTAAAATATACTTTATATGAAAAATATTTATAGAACCAAATTTGTTATTTTTATTTGTACTTTTTATAGAATCTATTTCATTTAATTATACTTCTTGATTTATGCTAAAAAATTGTATATAACAAAAAAGCATTCATCATGAATGCTTTTTCAATAACGCTTTTTATATCAGTTTACCTTCTGAATAAAAAAGCAATTTAATTGTTGTATTTTCAGTTACATAATCACAATTAAGAGAGAGATTTTTTAATTTAAGGCAAATCTAAACTTAATACGGAAGGAATATCAGGATTATTTAAACGCAACAATTCAAAACCTATACCTGAAGTTCCAATCATGAACCCTAAGATATTTGTATCACCGTTTTGATCGAAATTCCATTTCCCATTCTCTTCTTTTTGTTTTAATACATATTTTCCAATTTCTCTTGAAATCTCTGTATACTCATTATTTTTTGTTATTTGAGCATAAGTCAAAAGAAAATCAAGATTTCCAAAGTCACCATGACATAAGGTGTGGGTAGTACCAAATCCTTTAGTCATTAGTATATTAATAGATTTTTGCAAATCATCATTAATAGTAGCATCTTCAATAAATTGGGACATCATTATTCTACTTATCCCTATTCCGCCTGCCCCATGACACCAAAATGCTGGAGCTTCAAGACTTTTACCTCCTCTTAAATCTAACCAATTATCTTGATTATCATTTACTTTACTATTTTCATAATCTAATATTGCCAATATGTCATTTAGTAAGTGATTTTGATCCATTTTATAAACATATTCTAATAATGGCCAAGCATACCCAGAAGCACCGTGTGCTAATCCAGTGAGTAAGGTATTAGTTTTTATTTGATGAGAAGCCTGATTTAATAATTTTTGAGCCATTAAATCACAAATAGGTTTTAATTCAGTAAAGTTAAACTTTTCATATAGTCTGATTAATACAAGAAGTGAACCACTTAATCCACCTATAAAATCATACATGGTCTCATTTTCAATTAATAGAGAGTCTATTTTATTTATATATTCTCTAGATTTATCAATGAGTTTTTGATCATTCCAAATCTCTCCTAAATAAGCGTATACATATGAAATAGAGCTATATCCTGAAAATGCTGAAGTTGAATATAATTTCGTATGTGCTACCTTTTCTTCAACATGATTCAGTCCAGCAATAGCATACTTTTTATATTTTTCATCATTAGTTTCTTTTGCTAGAACCCCAAGGAATAGCACTATTCCTAAGCTACCGTTATATAAATCAGTGCTTATAGGAGACAATTTAAATTGCTCATTACTATCCAAGTTAAGACCGAACCACAAAGCATCTTTGAAATCATCACCGACAATAGCACGATCTACTATTTCATCACCTATTTTTTTCGCTTCATTCAGAAACTGATCTTTGTGATTATTTTTTGTATCTAAAAGATTTTTTTCTACTTCTTTAAAGCCATAAGGAGTATATGTTTTTTGTTTGTTTGTAGCAATTGCACTAAGTGAAAGCTTTATAAATTCTACTTGTCGGTCATAATCTGTGCTACTTAATTTAGTTAGCTTTTCTTTTATTACATCTATCGAACTTTTATCAAAAAAATCTTTGATTTCAATTTTATCTGCACTAAATAAACTTGTTGAACCAACTTTGAAAGTAAAATAAGGTATATCAGCTCTTAAAAGGTCTTGTATTTCATACTTTGTAATTCGGCTAAATTTCGGTTGGAGGTTAGTACCATGCCATAGATAATAAAATAAGCTTTCTCTATCAACCCCATTTTTTAAGTACTTGGGATGAATACTTGCTTCTACAAATCTTGCATAAGCTTCAGTTGGTCTAAAAACTTGTCTTGCGAAAGTCTCTTTAAAAGCATATAATGGACCGTTTTCTAATATAAATTCTTGTTGATTATTTAATATTAGTTTATACATATCTGTGAACCCATTAATAATCTCTTGAGCGTATTCACTAGCATTTGTTTTCTCTTGTTTTATACGTGGGATATTATTGAATTCTTGTAACTTAATTTTTTGTTTAACCATTTTAATTTGATCACTATATACATTATCTAGTGCATTTACTGCCGAAGGCTCTACTTCTAGTTCTCCGCTTATTCCTAAACCGCTTAAATCATAATCAATAAGAGGATCGTCACTGAATTTTGCAGGTAGCATTAACGATTGAAAAACAGAGTCCTTAATATCTAATGATAGTTTGATAGAAGCACTTTTAGTATCTGTTAGCTTAGCATTTAATTCAATTGTATTACTAAATAATGTTTCTAAATCTATAAATATAGGATACTCACCATCAGCAATAATATTTTCATGGTGGAAATCTGTTGAATTTAGTATATAAAATAAAGCTATATATCCGCCCTGTCTATAATAGAAGTTTTCTACCTCCTGCGAGGTATTACACTCGCTTCCTGTAATAAATTCTTGATATCCATATTCATCTCTGCTTAATACTGTTAAGTTTTTCAGTGGTTTTTTAAATCCTTTTTTATTAATCCAAGTTAATAATTCATTAAATAATTCATCTGTTTTTAACGAACGAGGTTTATATACTAATTTGCCTTTATTATTAAAGTTTAGCATAGCTACAGTTCTTCCATTTTGGTGAGTGTCACCGGCTCCCAAATCAATTGATGTTAAAGTGTTGAAATCCTTACCAAAAAGTTCAATTAGTTGATCTCGATCTTCTGTATAATGATAGACTATCTCAAACATTGCATCTACAGTACTATGTACAGTTTCTACCATTAGTCTAACCATTACAGGATAGGAATTAAATAAGCTCTGGATATATTCTTTATCCTGAAGAAAATCATTCATAAAACTATCATATCTTTCCTTTTCATTCTCGCCACTTAGTAAATCACCGGTTCTCGCCATATTAATTTCTGTTATTAATACTTTTAATCCAATTCGGCTAATTCTATCAGCTACAGTTGATAAAATATTTTTCTTAAGGTTTTCTATAGTAATATAGGACATTTTTTCTTCATGTATGTCCTTTAATTTATTTGATATTACTTCCAAACTATAGTTGAAAAACGGTACATAAAATGTATAAAACAAAATGTTTTTAAATTCATCTAAGTATTCAATATCTATATTGTAATATGTATCATCATTTATTAATTTGTTGACAATAGCGATCCATTCTAAAGAAGTTGTTAACTCAGGATGCTCTTTGTTTGATAATACAGTTTTGAAATGCTCTAACTCCATACTATTTTCCTGAATTAGAGTATCAATAGTCGATTCATTTAGCCCTGTCTTACTTACCCATTTTTGATAACGTTCTTCATCAAATGTATTTTTTGTATTTTCTCTTTCTAATAAATATGTACCGTGTTGTAACGTCATATAGCATTCTCCTTTAATATATTTGTATAATATGTTTTCAAGATAAAAAATATCCATTGAAATTTACGACAATGTATCAATAAGAATAAATAGACTAACTAGATTGATAGCTTGTTAAGATATTCGACTGTTTGTAAACATGACATTGGTTATCATATTTATAGGAATTTTTTAACATTAGAGTAACTATCTTCTAACTGCTTAAATTTCTATACCTAAAATATACGTGTTAATTTATGTTAATAACAATTAGTAAAATTTAATTAAAAAAATTGTAAATTTCTCATAGTTTTTTCTGTATTGTTTTACATGTTTCGTGATTTGAGATAGTTTCTGCAACATATAAGACCCATGAATTATTTAACGTTTTTAGATAGAAGACTTTTATCTAAAAACGTTGGAGGTATAAAGGATGAATTTTGTTAGGCGTAATCATCAGCAAATTGGTATAATATAGTAATGCAAGCGAAAAGGAGGAGACAACTAATAGTAGTAAATCGGGCATACAAGTTCCATATGCATCCAAATAAATATTAATAATTAAAGTAATTAGTTACAGTTGCGTTGTATTCAATTTTCCCTTCACAGTTGGATTGATATGCATGAGGAAATATACAATGTTACTTCTCTGTTTAGATATCAGACAATGCACATATTATGATAGGTAATACATATAATATTGCCCAAAAATATTCATTCAGAGAAAGGAGAAGGAATATGAACGTTGGTGAAAGAATCCGACAAATACGTATACATAAAGAATTTACGCAAGGAGAATTAGTATCCGGGATATGTTCTATAACTTATTTAAGTAGAATTGAAAATGGACAAATTAAACCCTCAGCTCCTTTTTTAGAAAAGGTCGCAAAAAGGCTAGAAGTTGATTACAATTTTCTTGTAGATGCAGATCATGAGGATATAGAACCTAAGCTTCTTGAAATATGTAATAGGTATAAAAATGATAATATTATAAGTGAAAAAGACTTATCTTCTTTAGAACTGTATGTTCGTGATATAGACTCTATTCTTTTATTATTAAAGGCTTATGGTGTTTTAATATACTATCATTCCCGAAATAATAACTTATTACATGTAGAACCAATTGTAACTCAGGCCTCGCAAGTTATTCCAAATCAAATAGACCCTGAGTATACTGAAGATTATATATATTATTTAATGGCTCGAGGTCATTATTTTTATAGTAAACAAGACTATATGGCCGCACATGAAATTTACGTGAAGACAGAGAGTTTACTAGGCCTAGAAGAGACTCCGCAACACGCTAGTATATATTATAATCTATGTATTGTAAATAAAGAGCTTTATAAAGATAAAAGCATTAGTCGTTTGTACGCTCGGAAGGCTTACGGAATATCCTTGAAATTTAATTTGGAGGAGAAAGTAATAAACACTCTGTTAATGCTCGCACTACTGTATCAGTTAGATGAATTGTTTGACAAAGCTCTTGAATGCTTACAGCAGGCAGAACTTGGAGTGAAAAATAATAATAATTCTATGTATTTACCTATAATTTCCTACAATTACGGAAAAATTTACCAAGGTTTGAAGGATTATACTAATGCTATTCAGTACTTTGAAGAAAGCTTGCAACAAAGTGAGTTTCTCCATCAAAAAAGTCAAAAGATATACACATTACGAAGTTTAATAGAGGTTCATATAGAATGTAAAGATTGGAAAACTGTTAATAAATTTATGGATGAAGCATTTAATTTTTTATCAGATTCTGATGTACCTGACGCTCATGTTCAATTATATGGATTTAAGGGGAAGATATCCAAATTAAGAGGAGATTATTATGGATATGAAAAATATATGCAAAAAGCAATTGAAATGGGTTTAGAAAGAAAACAATACCCTTTAGTAAGTAAACTGGCTCACGAACTAGGAAACTATTTTTTTGATAATCGTGCTTATAAAATGTCAGCAAAATATCTAAAAATATCAATTGAAAATTCGACGAATTAAAACAGACTATAAATACATATAAGGAGGAAGAATAATCAAGGATCTTGGTAATAATATACGTAAAATTCCCTCTACATGTTTCTACAGTAAAGTCAGGTGCTGAATTACGGTAATTTTTTATATAATAAGTTACAAATTTAATTAGTTAAATTTGTAACTTATTTTTGTGAGAAAAGTAAGTTACAAATCGAATATTTTTACTAATTCTTTTTAACAAAGGATCTCCATTAGTATTTAAATTAACAAAGCAACTACTAATGGAGGTCGGAATTATGAAAATCAAAAAAATTTATGCGATTCTTACTATGGCTATTATGTTATCTGGTATTTCTTTATCTGAGAATATAACTAGTGCAGATACTACACAAAATGTAGCTGCACAAACTAG
>NZ_KB895647.1:0-5283 GCF_000374885.1 Bacillus sp. 105MF
AAGGCATCCAAATTAGGCAAGTGAAATATCTCAATAATATAGTGGAACAAGATCATCGTTTTATCAAGAAACGTGTACGTTCTATGTTGGGATTGAAGTCATTTAAAACAGCAACCTTTATATTGAGTGGTGTAGAGGCTATGCATATGATTAAAAAAGAACAGATTGATTTACGGCATCAGTCTGTTCAAAATCAGAAAAAATTCATCCATCGATTGTTTGGGCTTACAGCATAAAATAGAATTCCGCTAGAAATATA
Source organism: Bacillus sp. 105MF (assembly GCF_000374885.1). Taxonomy (NCBI): domain Bacteria; kingdom Bacillati; phylum Bacillota; class Bacilli; order Caryophanales; family Bacillaceae; genus Bacillus; species Bacillus sp. 105MF. Next base: position 260 of record NZ_KB895647.1, read on the forward strand.
TGAGCTATATGCTCTTTCATTTTATTTTTGCACCAGAACCGTTTTCTACAACATTGGATATAAATGAATATTTTTCACAACCTACTATTAAGCCGCTTCTTAACTTTTTAAAGATTGTATTGGTATTATCAATTGCATCTAAATGATTTAATACATGAACGGCATAGTAGGGTTCATTAGTAGCAGTATGTATTAGAGGAAGAAATTCAACATCATTCCCTATTAAAGCCTCTAAAAGTTTTTTTGCCTTATTACTAATAAGTAATGTACCATTCCTTCCCCAAAAATGTGGACAATCACTTTGTTTACCTTCTTCTATACATTCAATGAGTATATCTCCCCATGAATTAGATAAACTTTTTGCTAAATCAAATTTTCCATCAAAATATTTTTCATGGCCTTGATCAAAATTTAGTAGTTGAAAAGATTCATAATCATTCACAGAGCCTCGTAGTTCCCAGATCTTCATTGTATCCTCCTGAAAAGTCATTTATTTTTTGGCGTATTTAGTTTTAATGTGCCCTTCAATAGTTGTTCTCTTATATCATGTAAGGCATCAACAGCATCAGCTTGAGCACCACCCATTTCCATAACACTATTTAGTCGTTCTGTTACTTCTCTTAAAATGGAAAATAAAAAACATGGATAGCAATACCCATGCTTTTTTAAAAATCTTTTGTCCTCTTACTTAATCATCCATCCTCAAGTACTTTATCACATATTAGATTCTGAATCCCACACTTCAGTAAATTCGAAACCTTTTAAATCACTTTCTAACACTGCATTTCTAAATTCATCTGAGACAAAAACAGAAGGAATGTGTAATATTTCATTTAAGTAAACTTTAAATATTGTTTGGTTCTTAAGCATATTAGGTAAAAATGCGTATTTTTTGAAATCTATTATTAAGCCAGAACGTAGTTTCTTTAGTATAGCTTTTTCATAGTCAATAGCATCTATTGCATTTAAAATGTTAATTATATAATACACTTCTCCCGTCACATTGCGAATTAGTGGAAGAAATTCTACATTATCACCAAGCATAGACTCTAAGAATTTTTTAGCTTTCTTACTAACCATCGGTGTACCAACTTCTCCCCAAAAATGAGGAAAATCACTTTGTTTACCTTCTGCTACACATTTAATACGTATTTCTGCCCATGAATCAGATGCTTTTACTGCCGAGTCAATTTTTCCTTCAAAATGCTTTTTAGAATCTTCTTCTAAATTCAATAGTTGAAAGGATTCATAGTCATCAAACGAACTTCTCAATTCCCAAATTTTCATTTTTACTCTCCTTTACTATTTTTCTGGCATAAATAAAATTATTTCTTCAGTTTATTTAATTTAAATTCACCATACAATAATTTTAGGGGAGTAAAAACGTCCACCAACTTTGAAATTCGAATTTTTATTTATTATTTTATTAGATATAATAATCAGGATTTTCGTCCATTTTTATATAGTTTTTCTGATCTTATTTGATTTTTTTATGATAACCATTGAGTTCATGGTGCTTATATTTCAATTAAAGTAAATTAGGGCTTATAATAATTAATTAAACCAATAATCTATGTTATGTTTAATAAAAAGCAGCTGTATATGCTTCTAAGTGCATGATATAGCTGCTTTTTTAAATACGACATCTATATATGTCGCAATATGAGATTGAATCTATTCATCTAAATTCGATTGTATTTAAAATATCATTTTTTCTAAAACTTCAACAGATGGTCTTATTGTAGAGTTCGGAAATTTTTGTACTAAACGTTTTAAACACTCCACGTATTCTTTAGTTTTTTCGTCAAAATCTACATCCTCAAATACTTCACTAAGCCATTCTACTTCTTCTTCTGAAGCGGTATCTAAAAATTTAATAGTTTGTTCAATATCTTCGCTTAATAATTCTGCGAGTTCTTCCCAATATTTTTCAATTAAAAAAATATTTTCAGGATGAACTGCCTTTCGCTCCTCTATAATTTTTCTTACTTGTTCTTCAAACATAATTAATTCTCCTTTATTTGCATTTTTAAGGTTGTTTTGTTCCATCTGGGAATACAGTTCCAATCTTACCGTTTGTTTTTATTGCTCCAACCCTTACGCCTTTATATTCACCAAATATCATATTTCCGTCTTTTACATTTATATTTTCTTGAAGGTTAGCAACATATTCACCAGCTTCTTTTATATCGTTTCTAGTCCAGGATTCGGGAAACCATGCTTGACCTGTACCTTTTCGTTAATTTAACGAAAAAAGACCGCCTTTTATGGGCGGTCGATTTTTTTATTAAGTGTTTTTTAATGCTTGTTTTATCGTTTTAACTGTTTGTTCAAGCCATTCTAATGGTGTTATTTCTAATCCTTCAAAATATATCCCATCTGCAGAATACCGTATGTATTCATTTTTTTCTGTATTACTATAATCGCTTTGAATAAATTCAGTTAGAAAAATAACAGCATCTTGCAAATACTCTTTTGATACCTCTTCTAGTAATTCTTGGAGCGCTTCTTCATAGAAAGTATCTTGGTGAAAAGTACCTGCTAGAAATTGAAATACCTCATCATCTTCGAGATTATCGAAATTGTCTTCTAATAACATAATCTTCCTCCTATTATCACAATGGATATCCAGTTAAAATAAAACTGCCATTTTTATCCTTCTTCAGTACAATTTTTGCATTTGACATATCTTCAACTGTTGTAGAACCTTTTATTACACCTCGTCCAATTATTTCAGTACCATGATAACGTAAAATTAAATTATTATCTCTTGGACTATTTAGCCAACTTTGAATGCGTGCTTGATTACGAGGGTTATTCAAGACGGTAGCCACTATTTTTTCAGCGGTAGCCCTATCAGTGAAAGTTGATGACCCTGTTATTCTAGAATCATTCTGTAATCTTTGCAACAACTCTGCATCTGTTTTCCCAATGTGTTTCTTGATTAAGTGGCCACGTCTTTGGCTACCTTTTGTCTCATGGGCATTTAACCCTCCTCCAGGAGCTAACGGACTAGTATCTCCTGGTTTTATAGCATTAGTATTAGTATTAGTATTTCCACCAGAATTAGCAAACTGATGAGTCGATAGCTTTTCTTCAGCTTCAAAAGCAGTAGAATTCAAACTAGACCTTAGATTAAGTCCATTTGTATCAGCAAACGCCAATCGATTTTCTATGCTTAAATTATCAACCCAATTTGTAACAGTTTGTTGTATACGTGGTACTTTGATGTCCTTTACTTTTGCATATCTAGCTCCTTTTAACACTTTTGTGATTTTACCAATACCTTTATCACCAATTAGTCCTACTCCTATTCCTGTTAGGGCATAACTAAACCATATTACAGCATCTTCAAAATCACCATTTTTTACATTCTTAATATATGAATCTGAAAGGACATTGTACATGGTTCTAAGGGTATTAAAAGGGTGCGATGCAGCATACCCCATATCTTCCCACGTTTCCTTGTCTCCCAATGCTTTAAAATCTTCTATTCCGTCTCTAACAGCTCGTCCAGAACCGACACGTACACCTTCATCAAGCTGGTCTAATATAGTCTTGTCATTCTTCATGAAATCAGATTGACCAAGTTCTTCAACACCTTGACTGGAAAACCGTTCTGCTTCACGCTTTGCTATAATTTCTTGAATAGAAGTTGTCCACTCCATATTCAATCCCTGTGTACTAAATGTACCACTAGCAGGACTAAAACCTTTCCCACTTTGGACTTCAGCAAGACCCGTAGCAATACTAGCAGCTAATTGAAGTGCTGTACCATAGTTATTGCTAGACGTTTGATTAAATTCATATAGATGATCTAACTTTTCTTGCAGTTTTTTCCTCATGACAGTAAAAAGATTCGCCATAGCGTCCATACCCGGGATTGGCATAGCTTGACTGACGGCTTCCATACTTGTTTTCATTCGGTCAATTTCTTGAATTTGTTCTAATATTTCTTGTTCGATTACATCCGTTGAGGCTACCTTTGATTCAAATTGACTTGGAAAAGCATCATTCTGACGAATCAATTCCTCACATAAGTAAATGATTCCTTGTGCTAAAGGACGAAAAGTTTCTGTAAAGAATGCTTTTGCACTGCTATATGTTTGTCCTTGTAGAGCAGTATCAATTGCAAAAGCATCAATCGACTGAATAGCTTGTTCCATGCCTTGAATGGTAGCGGTACATATAGCGTTCATACTTTGCGTTTGGGTATGTACTTCTCCTAGATACATATTTAAATTCAAAAAATCTCCCTCCTTAATAAGGAAATCATACCAATTCAAGGAGAATGTTGTAAACACTACATATCCCAAAAATCATCAGCTTTAATTCTTGGATCAAATTCCCGAAGTACCTTTAATATCTTCTGCATTGTTTTTCGAGTCGGTGATCTGTCCGGATTATTAGCTAAATCCCCTACAGTATTTCTGCCAAGCCCTGATTTTCTTATCAACCATTCTTGTTCGATTCTATGCTTATCTAAAAACTTCCCCAATTTTGTTCGCTTTTTTCCAAGACCCCACACAATTTTCACTCCTTTAGTAATCTGTTGTCCCTAGTAATGGCCTAGTTTCCCCAAAAATAAACCCCTAAAAATGGTGAATATTGAGCAAGCTGTATAGGAGGTTCTGGTGCAAAAATAAAATGAAAGAGCATATAGCTCATATATTTCTAGCGGAATTCTATTTTATGCTGTAAGCCCAAACAATCGATGGATGAATTTTTTCTGATTTTGAACAGACTGATGCCGTAAATCAATCTGTTCTTTTTTAATCATATGCATAGCCTCTACACCACTCAATATAAAGGTTGCTGTTTTAAATGCCTTCAATCCCAACATAGAACGTACACGTTTCTTGATAAAACGATGATCTTGTTCCACTATATTATTGAGGTATTTCACTTGCCTAATTTGGATGCCTTCTGGCATCTTATTTTCTTCTTTTAGCTCCTCAATTGCTACTGGATAAGCTGGATTCTTATCAACTGTTATAACACGAGGCTTTGAAACATGAAAAGAC
>NZ_KB895648.1:0-5278 GCF_000374885.1 Bacillus sp. 105MF
AATTCTCTGCTATGCTCTACACTACAGATAAATATAATATTTCCTTAGGAGCTGCATACAAAATAGAGTTCTTTAATGGGACAACTTCTGTAGGAGCTTACAAGCAAGTTGAGTTCCAAGACTCATTAATTGATAATCAATGGGTTAGATTTACTATGGATCATACAGCTCCAGACGCTCCTATAACACATGCTCGTATAGAGATATGGATTAGAAGAGCGGGGACTGTCTGGGTATCAGAGCCTCAATGTAACGTAGGAGAAAAACTCCCTACTTACCTAGAAAACCCTAAAGACATTGTAAACTATGACGCTATGGTTAAAGAGGTCGCTGATCGTGTTACTAAGACGGAATATAATACACGCAATTCTTCATATGACACTCAGTTTCAACAAACTACTCAAGAGATAAACTTGAGAGCAAAGTCTACAGATGTTTACTCTAAACAAGAAGCTGATGGCTCCTTTGGTAGCAAAGCTATAGTAGATAGACACGATGCAGAGATTAAATTGAACTCACAGAATATATCTCTTAAAGTTGACGCTAACGGAGTAATAGGGGCTATCAATCTCTCAAGTGAAGCTGCATCAATTCAAGCTAAGAAGATTTACTTGGACGGTTATGTGGAAGCTAAGCATATCAAGACAGGTAGCTTAAAAGGTGTCGTAATCATGACAGAAGATCCGTCTTCAGCTAATAACCATATGAGACTTGAGAAGCAGAATCTATCTTTGTATGGGTCAGGACGCTACAGAGGATACATTGGATTCATACCTACTACAGACGGCTCATTCACTGAAGCTATGGTGCTCGGAACTGATTACACTGGAGCAGGTGGTTCTGTAAATGACGCATTAGTTGTAGAACATTCTACTCCAAGTTTGACAAACTATGCTTCTTCAGTAGCAAGTATAGGAGTAGCTTCTGGGAGAGACTCAAGCGGTAAAATAGCAAAGCACTCATATTTATCTTTTGAAAGATATGATTACAAAACAACTCTCCAATCAAAAGGTGGAATAGACTTAAACGCTAATGCGGATATCTATATCAATGCTAGTCATTTAGGAAGTGTACGCGCGAGAGCTAAAGGATATAACTTCTTAAATGTTGCGTCAGACGCTTTCATATTTAGTAAAGAACGTACTCAGATATCGAATGACTTCATAATAAAATTGGATGATACTGTTAATCTGGAAGCAGTTGCTACAACGTACCACAACATGCATATTAAAGTCCACAAAGGAACAAGAAACCAAGAAGGGTTCTACTTCCTAAATAGATACGACCCAGCAGATGGAATTTACACAATGTACGCAAACATAAACTGTAGAAATTTGTGGGCGGCGGCTGATGTATCTGGTGTTACTTGGACTCAGCGCTCAACTAGAGAGATAAAATCAGACATCCAAACAATCCAAAGCGATGAGGTAGACGCTTTAATGTTATTGAAACCTAGTCAATATTTCTTAAATAAGGATGTAGAAGAGTACGGGATTGACTACTTAAGAGAGCACTCTAGTGATTTCCTACAATATGGTTTCGTTGCAGAGGAAACTCCAGAGCAATTCCAGGGCAAAGACAAGAAATCTGTAGTACCTTACTCATTGATTACTGTAAACATTGCAGCTACTCAGCAGATTATGTTAAGACAGAACGAACAACAAAAGGAAATAAACTCTTTGAAAGCGCAAAACATAGCTCAAGAGGAAAGAATATCCAAACTTGAAGCGCTTGTACAACAATTATTAGCTAATTAAGTGAGATTTTTCCTACTGAGGAACTAGACTAAGTTATCTCCCTAGCTCCTCTTTTTATTTTGGAATGAGGTGAATATATGACATTCAAAACGTATGAAATAAATATCGATTTAATTAATATCCCATCATCACCAGCAACTATTCGTTTTTCACAAAATGACCAAAACAGTGGGAAATTGCTTTTGAATATAACAAATAAAACAGTAGAAGTTGATTTATCGCTTGCTAAATCAGTAAAAATTTCTTTCAAGAAACCAGATGGAACACGTGTATTTCAAGATGATTGCCAACCGATCAACGCTTTAAAAGGTAAATATCAAGTTATCTTGAAGACGCAAACACTTACCGCAATCGGCAATGTTATGGGACAGGTTCAAATTGAAGAAGACAACAGAATCATAGAAACACAGAAATTTTGGTTTGTTGTAGATGAATCACTTTCAAACGATGGTGCAATTGAATCGACAAACGAATTTGGCGTTATACAGCAGGTTATTGATGTAGGAAAGCAACTTGAAGGAGTAGACATTCCAGCTCTTATTGCATCGAAAGAAACGGCAGAAGAAGCAAAGGCGGCAGTGACTGAAAACGCCACTCAAATTGACATTTTATCAAGTAATGTATCAACGACTAAGGATGAAGCAAAGCAGGCAAAAACAACGGCAGATAATTTAGTATCACGGGTAGATAATATAGTGGGGAATACAGGTAGTTCCAACACGGAAATAGTCGATATGAGAAATGATGCTCGTGGAGTCACGTACACTACCGCAAAACAACGGGTTGATGCAATTCAAGTGATGGCAGAAAAAAATAAAGTGTATGCATCTTTCCCACCATTGCCGAATTTGTACGATATAGCGAATAAATTAGTGTTACTTGCAAATGACGCGACTAAATGGGTGACGAAATTACAAGTCACAACAGATAGTACAATTAAATACGAAGGGCAAAACACAGTGAAATTCGATCACGCCGTAGGGCAAGGTAGTCCATATGGAAATTATGATCTCGCTGCGCCTGTTGATTTTACAAATGTAGATTATATTGAATTAATTTTATATGTTACTGGTGGAAATAATGTAGGAGCGAATTCGAATTTACGATTACATTCCGGGACTGCCGGATCTTTTAAAGCTGATATGTATCGGTATGTCAATTCGTCAACAGGACAAAAAGAAGGTTGGAAACGAATCCGAATAAATAAAAGTGAATTTACAATAAACGACGGTGCACCAACGTGGAATAATATCACGAAAGTTTTTCTTTCATTCACTATTTCCTCATCTGCTATAGCAAGTGTAAATTTAGCTAAAATTAGTACGCGAAATGTACAAGCTGGAATATTGAATATCGATTTTGATGATTCGCTTATCTCTACGTATAAAAACGCATTTCCGATAATGGAGAAATATAATCTGAAAGGTAATATTTATGTTATAACGAGTCGTGTCGGTACGCCTGGTTATATGACGTGGGGTGAGTTACAAGAATGTAGACAAGCAGGATGGACGATAGGGAGCCATACCGACTTACATCAAAATATCGCTAACTTGACACGGGAACAAATTATAAAAGAATTTGATGATTCGCAAAGAAAATTGCGTAACCATGGATTTTATTCTGGTTCTTATTTTTTTGCAGCTCCATTAGGCGGATGGTCAGACGTTGCTCGTGAAGAAGCATTAAAGCGTTTCATATACGCTCGTGTTTATAGACAAATACCTGCACTCGATTCTGTTCCGGTGGATGACCCTTTATTATCCGGATACCGTTCAGTAGAAAAGACAGATACCTTAGACAAAGTTAAAGGTGAAATTGACAATATTATCACTAAGAAATTGGCGTACAACATGACTTTCCATGATATCGAAGCGACGATACCAGGGACATATAATTGGCCTTTAACTGATTTTGAATCGTTATGCCAATACATCGCTGAAAAGCGTGACAGCGGGCAACTAATGGTACTGACGGCAGAAGAGAAAATTCTACAATTTGCAGGTGTGGAAAGTAATTTTCATGGAAAACATTCTGTATTGACTTCCGATCAGGAAGGAACGGTTATTTTAAAACTTAATAGAAATTGAATAAAATATGACATTAATTAAGTTATAGATTGAGAGGCGGAATTCGTCTCTCTTTTTATTTTGAAAGGAGGTGATGACTTGGAACAACCAAAACATGATGAATTCAGAGAACTACTAGTCGGATTAACAAGAGTAGAAACAAAACTTGATCTACTTGGAAACGTTAAAGATATCGCAATTGAGGCGCAACAGTCAGCAAAAAGCGCACATTTGCGTGTAGATAGATTGGACAAGCTTGTATTTTGGTTAGGAACAACAGTAATCGGTGCGGTTATTATGGGTGGAATTACAGCTTTATTCAAATTTGCAGGAAAGTAGGAGAGATAATGAACAAAGAAAATATCAAAAAACGATTCCGCAACTGGAAAACATGGCTTGCGGTTTTTTCATTGCTTGGATTTCTGTTTACGAAATTTGGAGTTTCTGATGCTAAGAGTTTTCTTGATGAACTAGCTCCATATCTGTTGTCTGTTGGTATTGCTTTAGGTATTTGGTCAGATCATGAAGAAAATCAAAAAGGAGATGTTGAATAATGGCTACAAATTATAATGAGGTAAAACAAGAGGTAATCAAAGAGATGGAACAACAATACGGGTTGATTCCAGGGTTCTTCAGTGAGGACAAAACAGCAAAAGCTATCTTCTTAAATAAAGGCAATTATGAAAGTAGTGTTTGGTTAGATGGGGAAGGCCTCTTTTATATGGACGATGTACCTTGGGAGGAATTAACTATTACAAATGCAGTAGCCGATACTGATACACCACCAATGTTTCGTAAACATGGAAACTGGGTACACATGACAGGTGCTATTAGATCAGTTGAAAACCAACAAGTATTCACAAGAATCACAACAGATATTGCTCCACATCAAGATTCTTACTTTGCAGTTACAGCATTTTTAGATAATAATCCAAATTATCCAGTTGCAGCTACTATATTAGTTCGTAAAGATGGACGAGTTTCTGCGTATCTTCCAGAAGTGAAAACCCGATATGTATCATTTTCGTTATCATATCCAATTAAGTAAAAAGGTTTATTACGGGCACTGTCATGAGACGGTGCTCTTTTTATTAAATTAAAAAGGAGAAGATGCCTAATGAAAAAATCGTTTAAATTTGTTTCTACCGTATTCATGACCTCACTGCTTCTATTTAGCCTTACTACAGAAGCTTTTGCAGATAGAACTCTTATTATTGATGGATTACCTAAAACTCCTTATCGTTATGGTGTCGGTGCATATGAGGGTGTTGTGGCACATAGTACAGCAACTCCAGAAGCACCAGCTATTAATATTCAAAAGTATGAGTCTCGTACATGGAGAAATGCTTTTGTTCATTATGCAGTCGATTGGAACGAAACAATTCAAATTGCGGATACAAAGTACATTGCTTATGGCGGTGGACCTGGTGCGAATAAACGTTTTGTACACGT
>NZ_KB895649.1:0-5195 GCF_000374885.1 Bacillus sp. 105MF
TATCATATCAGTATGTATCAACTCGAAAAATGGATAGAAGAGGGAGAGTTAGCTTGTACTATACAGGAGCATCGTAATCGTAAAACAAAATTTGTAAAAGAAGATGACATCCGTGAATTAGTACAACAAATAGAGCGGAAAAATACGATCTATACATACTCACAAAAGCATAATGTAGTATTATTACAAAGGTTTATGAAAGGGAATACGTTAGCACGTATTATCTCGATTCCAAAACGTGGAGATATAATACTTCGTGACGAATTTGGGAATGACATGATATTAGGGGATGCAATAAAAGTAGGATATGAGCCTGCCTATGTTTTATCTGATCAACCGCGAAGTCATCATCAAAGATTTGTAAAATTCCGCTTCCCTAAATCTGACCGATTTCGAAGTGATATTTTTCGATTTATTGATCTCATATTACAGTATGTGTCACCAAGAAACTTAAAAATATCAGTAGAAGATGAATTCTGGTATTTTGATATTCGTCAATCTCTAGTATCATTACCATCTGGAATGCAGACCGAATGGATGGATAGCTTAGCACCCTATATAATAGAAGGAAAACTGATACAACGTGTTAATAATAGTGTGTATTTAGATAGTAATACCGTAACAAAGCCGGTAACTCTCACAAGTAACGAGTATAAATCTATAACAAAAATTGTAGAAGAAACAAACAGTTCCATCGAAGAATTTATTAAAGATGCAATTCAAGATAGAATTAATCAGCACTTACTTAATCATAAATAAAAAAACGTCCCCAAAAGTAAAGGTTTTGGAACCATATTAATTAGGGATAATTATAATTGAATGTTGTAATTTTTTAATGTTCCAAAAACTGATGACAAAAGTGAATTTAGAAATTTGATTCATATTTGTATAATAAGAAAGAGCCCGTTTGCATGTCCCTATTGTTTTTATGTACAATAAAGAAAAAGAAAGAGCATTAGACAGAGAGAGGAAAAACCTGTGTCCAATCAAAAATTAGTAAATTTACGCATCGATTTTGCTTTTAAGCAATTATTTGGTACAAATGGTAGTGAGGATATTCTCATCGCGTTTTTAAATGCGATGCTACAAGATTCCTTAGAATCACCTATTGTTTCTTTACAGCTAGAAGATCCACATTTACATCGAGAACATGAAGAGGATAAATTATCGATTTTAGATATTTCAGCTACATTAGATACAGGAACAAAAGTAAATGTAGAAATACAGCTCAATAATAATCACGATATGATCAAACGAAGTTTATATTATTGGGGGAAGCTATTCACATCGCAATTGCAAAAGGGGATGCCATACAGTTCTCTTCATAAAACTATCACCATTAATCTGTTAAACTTTGTGATGTTTCCAGAATATGAAGCGTTTCATACAACAGGAATCTTGTGGAATAAGCAACAACAGAAGATATTGAGTGATGATATAGAAGTTCATATGGTTGAGATTCCGAAGTTAATGCAACAGTGGCGGAATGAACAAGTAAATCCCTGGGAAGATTCTTTTGTTCGTTGGTTATTATTACTTCCAGCGAATGAAGATGAACACTTAACTCAAACATTGGAGGACATTGCCATGAACCAAGATCCGATTTTACAAAAAGCAATGAATAAGTGGGAACGCATGAGCCAAGATTCTTCTTTCCGGCAAGCCTATGAGGCAAGGGAAAAAGTGTTAATGGATGAAGCTGCAAAGGTTGCTCATGCTCGTAATGAGGGGAAGAAAGAAGGAATTCAAGAAGGAAAAATACAAATGATTAAAGGTATGCATGAACTAGGTGTACCACTCGAAACAATTGCTAAAGCGAGTAAATTAAGTATAAATGATATTGAACGTATTTTAGAGGAGAAATAAAATAAAAAAAGCACATGAAATGGGGATAACATGCGCAAGAAAATAGTAATTTAGGTAACTTAACCATAACATAAAAGCTCTGATTTATGGGGCTTTTTCTTTTTTTCTCAATAAACAATATAGATAAATATGGTAAAATGGTAAGTGGATGGGAGTCCACATACATATTATTAAAATTAAGATGGTTCAAGTCGGAGAAAGGTATCTTAGGGTGCCTTTTCTTTTTTAAACGGACCTGCTCATATATCATTTAAAAACATAAGGTAATGTAAACCGTTAAAACACATGAAGATGACCCCATTTTTCCCCTCTTATTAGTAAAGGAGGAACTATTATGGGCTTTGGTGGTAGTTGTGGCGGCTTTGCTGGAGGATTTGCTTTAGTAGTTGTATTGTTTATTTTATTAATCATAGTTGGAGCTGCTTGCTTCTGCTAAAAAAAACCATCAGAAAAGACACTCTTATGGGTGTCTTTTCTTTATGAAAAAATCCCTGAAATTGTGCTTTTATACTATTTTCATTATAGTAATAGTGAAAAATATCTATACTAAACTTTGGTAATATTCTGCATAAATGTTATCAATTTACAGTGTTTTCTGTTAATGTTAAGCTTTAAGTGTAATATATATCTGTTTGAACCATGTCCCCTAATACAAGGTTTGAATAGTCATCTCAATACGCGAGAACAAACAAAGAAAAGGCACCTAAGGGTGCTTTTTCTTTATGGGGGATCTCAGGCCATGCCCATTAACTTAAGAAATTCGTTGTTACCCAAAACTAAAAAAATGAGCTGAATTGTTATAAATAATTGTAGATAGATAAAAATTTTCGTTTAGGGGGTACTTCATAACCTTAGCTTGATAGCGATGTGGCGGTACCCCACATCCATCAACAGCCAAAATCTAAAGTTGAATAAAATAATCACTCGAATTTTGCGTTTAGGAAAAAACGAGCGTTCAGATTCTTTTGTATGACGAGATAGAGGACAGGTTGATGCGATTACATTCAATGCAGATAAGTACTTATAAAGAAGAAGATAGGGCGTTATAAGTGATTTCGGTTAAATTTGTAGGTATTTTATTTTATTTTTCATAAGAATAAATGTAAAATTTTACATATAGTATTTATAATAAAAAACAAATTAACCGAATTTAGGGTTTCCTTGCTTTTTGTTTGGAGTGCTGGCTCGTCGTGTGGGGACGAAACCCCACGTACTAAACGTATCAAAATTTTGAGTAAGAACTATTTTTGAACGAATGATCTAAGCGGTTCGGCTCGTATAATTGCTAGTCCAAGTCGAGAACAATTGCTTTGCTTTTTGTCCTTCGGCTTGGCGAGAAAAGCAAACGAGCCGAAAAAAGTTTTGCCAGGACAACATTAAAAAGAAAAGGCAATAGCCTTTAGGTGAGGATTAACGAACCGACTTTTTGATGTTGAGGGTGGAGATTTTTGAATGGGTTTCTCAAAAATACGACCCGTTCCTTGCGGAACTTTTAGCTTTTTCAGGTTTAGGGTTTTAAAGCCCGCCCACCGCCATTAAGGGGTAGCGTCCCGAAAATACGGATTTACAACATTAAGTTGTTTATAGTATTAAAAATGAATAACTTAACAACGATAAGGATTTTGAGACAAGTCATACGAGACACTCGCAAACCTTATTTGAAGCAAAATCAGTTAAGTATCAATAGAGTAAACCCTATTGATACAGGGATTTCTACCTTGACGCTGTAAATCCGCAAAATCCTGATGCTACTCCATATAGTATCTGTTTCTAAAGCATTTCTATTATGAGAACAGAAACGATGTGCGTTTTCAAAGTCTTTTTTCACTACTAGATTCTCCCTTTTTTATGTTTTTACTTTTATATTTTATAATGAATATTGTATTCGTAGAGAGTTTACATAATGTCCTATTATAAGAAGTTAGATATTCCCATAATCCCCATAATACTAACATTCTGTGCATGACTTAAGATCTATCCTTCTATTTTACTTTCTAGTAATTCTTTTATATATTGCGTTTAGATGTTCAGGTGTTAAACTATTTGTATATCATATTATCTAAATAGCCATCTGAACAGAAAAACAAGGAAACCCTTGTTTTTCTGTTCAGATGTTTAGATGTGTAGAAGGATGGTGATCTGAACAGTGCAACAAAAAGACTGGTTATCAGCTGAAGAAGTAGCCAAGGAAATAAAAGTATCAGCTATGACTATAAAACGAAACTGTCAAACCTACAGTAGTTTTTTAAATTTCCAACAAGGTGAAAAGAACAAGTATTTAATTCATCAAGAATGTATACCTGTTTTTCAATTTATAGCTAAAATGAGAAATAAAAGAAACCTCCAAACAAAACAAATTATTGAGCTCCTCAGTAAAGAAGGATTACCTGAATATATAGACATTGAACCTATCCAAATAACTAAACAACAACCTGAACAGATCCAAGTAGGACAAGTAGTTGTAGCTATGCAGGAATTGGATAGAATTGTTGCTGAAAGAGTATCTGAACTGCTTAAAAAACATGAAGAAAATTTAAAGGAATGGTTAACTGAACAGCAAAAACAACAACAGGATTTTCAAAAAATTGATGAACGTGATCAAAACCTAATGGCTATGATCCGTGAAAACCAGGAGACTAAAAAATTGATTGCAGCCACCCAACAAAAAAAATGGTGGCAATTTTGGAAATAGAAAAAGCCTTGCTTATATGCAGGGCTTTTTTATACAGAATTCTATACAGATATTTGTACTAATAGGATAATTTTTCCCGAATCCCCGAAAAGGAGGAATAAGATTGATTCATTATAAATTTATATGTTATTTCAAAAAGTACACTTTATGACAATGCTGAAAATCTAGACTATTTCATTTCAAAAATACAACTTAATAATATTTGAAACATGTTAATGCAATTGTATATATTTTGAAATGCATATTGTGAACTACCCGCTACTTAAATTCTAAAGAATTTTGAAGTGGGGGCTTCTCAGTTCCACGACGAAAGCGACCTTTCGTCTCACTGAGCGTTACTTCGGGTTATTCCACCCCTAGATGTCCAACGCTTGGACGTTCTTTTTTACGGTTGATATTTTACGCAGGAACTGAACGGCTTGGTTTTCGCACTTTGTTTTCTTCCTGCAACCTTATATATCAAGTTATCAAAGAACTTCATGGAACCTGCTACATCCTCATATGCAATATTGCATATGAGGATGTATTGATAAAACATAGGCGCTTACTATAATATAAATCACATCGCAGCAACAACAAAAGGAGGTGAAATCATATGGCAATCGCAATGGCAGTTTTAAAATTTATCGGTGGGATC
>NZ_KB895650.1:0-4879 GCF_000374885.1 Bacillus sp. 105MF
AATAAATTTCGCTTTTCCATACTGATCACGCACCTTTTTTAGAGTAATAGTATCAGTATGTCCAAGATTTAGAGATTACTTGCAATTATCTTGAAGTTTTCGCACCAGAACCGTTTAAAAGTAAGAGTTCCTATAGCGAAAAAGAATAATCCAACAGAACCAATCCGTACTGAAGTCATTACTTTAACTGCTGAAGATATATATAAGATTTATAAATTTATGGGTGAAGATATACTACCACCATTTTTAAGCTTAGATCATAAGGACCAAAGAGTAGTGGTAAAAGATCTATCATTTGATTATAAAGGTTCAGGTGGTTTTTGGACACAAGTACAAGTGAAATTCACTCCAAAAAATAAACTTCAACAAGCAAAAACAATGTTATATGACACATATACAAAAAAAGTACAAGATAAATCTCTTTAAGAAAAAATGAAAAAAACAAACTATAAATCTCTCAAGAACCCTTTGCTGTGAACAAAGGGTTCTTGGAAGTTTTGGTTTTTGTGCAAAGATAAGGGAACTAAAAAAGAAAATTCCATCAAATTAAATAAATTTCTTTTTAGAATTATAATATGTCCATGTTAAATCAAGATTTATTATATAAATATTAGATGTTCCCATTTTAAATACATTAAGAAAACCATTTTCTTTTAATATTGCTTTCATTTTTTGAATCTTGCAAGTAGGTATTGTTCTTTATTTTCATTTCCACGATAAATGAGACTGGAGTGAATCATAATAGCTCCTGTACGTCTTTTAAATATGAGTTTCTTCTAAAGTTTTTAATGTATCGATCACAGTATGTCTTGAAACATTACTTTTTTATGCTAATTGTTTTGTAGAGGAACGGTAACATGGCTATTCAAGCTAACGAAAACTAGATACATGGGCTACTGATAAGTGGGGTTATGTTAACTGGAAATGTATGCGATATTCATAAAAACCGGACTGTTCAATTTGTTATGATTAAAAAACTATAGTTGAAATTCTTTCTTTATAATCTGAGCTACTTCTGTAGCGCGTATATTCGTATTATTGATTCTTATATAATTTTTCTCTGTAATTTCTCCTTCTTTTGAATTCAATCTAAAACCTTCAAATGTGCTTAATAAATTCTGTTCAGATTGTTCAATATTTCTTTTCGTTGGCTTATGTTCAAGTCGATTAGGTGTTTTATTTCGTTGAAGTCTTTCTTCTACATCAGCTTCTAGTTCAACAAAATAAATATTAACTCCTTGAGAACGAAAAATATTACATATGCTTTCAACATCATCCCAATCTTTCTTTTCATTAAACGCCCATACGTATGTAAAAATCATTCCATAATGGTCACTTTTTGAAAATGATTGAAATATTTCTTTTCGAAAAAGATGTGTTAATCGCCACATTTCCGGAGAGAATCCATACAGTGGCTCCAATAAATCAATTGTCAAATGGTTATGAAATAATTTTAAATCAGTTATTTTTGCTAGTTCTTGTCCAACTGTCATTTTCCCAACTGCTTGTGGCCCAAATATCAAAACAAATTTTTTCATCGAATCCCCTCCAGAGAATACTAAGATATCAATTGCAAAACAAGAGATTCTATAAATGTATCACAATCAAGATGTTCTGTAGAATCTAGATGATTTTCTGTTCTTTGTATTTATAAAAATAGTTGTCTTCCGATAACGATAATTATGGTGCGACAAGAAGTTGCATTCCCACAGTGTAGCTTACGCTACCCCTCTAGACGCAAAGAAGGTCTCCATCCGAAACTGTATTTCTGGTAACGGGAATGTAGGTTGCATGAGGAAATGCGGAAACAGAGGACAAATGCATGGTCCGGAACACTGCTAGGAGAAGATAGGTATGGTAAACGAGAGTGAAGGTTTGTAAGCTTCGTAAACGTTAGCTCAAGATAATGCATGGCTTTGCTTGGGTATTGGCAAGAGGAAAAGTAGGGTCATAATACTACTGTGCTGCGTCCCGCATCTTGCTCGGAGTAAAGAACCTGCCTAACCCTATCGCATCTGTGGAATGTGGAACTTGGTAAGCCCTATGTTATCTGTATAAACAGTAGAGAGATCGAAAGGTCAAACGATGTAACAGAGGGTATGGGATATGGGAGAAAGCAAATGCCGTTATACCGAAAGGTAACAGGAAAGCAAAAATGTATAACTGAACGGATACTGTCGTCCTTTTGAACACATTATGACAGACTTGAAAGAGGGCCCACTTCCCATAGGTCTTCAACACATAAATACATTTGTGGTTAACTTTTGATGAAAAGGAGCGTGCAGTTATGAACACCTCAGAACGAGCGTCGGCGCACGCTTCATATACAAATTGGAATTCAGTAGATTGGCATACAGTCCAAAAGTATGTGATGAAGCTACGACAAAGAATTTATCGTGCCGAACAACAAAAGAAACTTAGAAGAGTCAGGAAACTTCAACGATTACTCCTACGGAGTGAAGCTAACTTACTGTTGTCCATTAGAAAAGTAACACAACAGAATAACGGAAAGCGTACCTCTGGAGTAGACGGTTATACAGCACTTCATTCTGGAAAAAGAAACGAATTATACCGACAGCTAAAGAGGCTCAGTATATTTCAACATCTTCCCAAGCCAGCGAAACGAACCTATATCGCTAAAAAAACGGAAAACTGAGACCTCTCGGTATTCCAACTATCAAAGACAGAGTCTATCAAAATATGGTGAAAACGGCGCTAGAACCGCAATGGGAAGCACGATTTGACCCCGCCTCATACGGGTTCCGACCGAAGCGGAGTACACACGATGCCATTAGTAATATCTTTAATAAGATTAACACAAACAGTAAGAAAAAGTGGATATTTGAAGGTGATTTTAAAGGATGCTTTGACCATCTAAGTCATCATTGGATACGAAAACAAACTTACAGTTTTCCAGGAAAAACACTGATTCAGCGATGGTTGGAGGCTGGATATATAGATCAACATTCTTTCTCTGAAACAAAGGAAGGAACTCCGCAAGGAGGAATTATATCCCCGCTTCTAGCTAACATTGCATTACACGGAATGGAGGAGGAACTTGGCGTTATATATCGAAAGACATATAAATCCAATGAAAGCTACGCAATTCATCCTAAATGCAAAATAGCGATTGTTCGATACGCGGATGATTTCGTTGTCTTAACAGAAACGAAACAACAGGCTCAATCCATATATGAAAAGATACAACCGTACTTGAATAAAAGAGGACTTGAGCTGAGTATTGAAAAAACAAAGGTGACTCACATTGAAGAGGGATTTGATTTCCTAGGTTTTTCCGTACGTCAGTACAAAACGTGGAAAGGGAATAAATTACTGATTAAACCCAGCAAAGATAGCGTTAAGAAGGCAAAGGAAAAGATAAGGAATACGTTCCGCATCATGAGAGGACAGCCTATTGGGGAACTCATTAAAGTGTTAAACCCAATTATTAGAGGGTATGGACAATATTGGAGACATGTCGTATCTCAAAAGACATATGATAAAATCGGTCATTATATTTTCGAGAAAATATGTAAACATCTTATCCGATTGCACCCTAAGAAATCATGGAAATGGATAAAGAAGACTTACTTCAAAAAGCCTCATCACGGAGGCAAGGAATCTTGGACTCCGACCTGTCCTCTAACAAATATCCAGCTCTTACAAATGCCTTGGTTTAAAATTAAACGGCATGTGATGGTCTTATATAAGAACAGTCCCGATGACCCTACTCTTAAAGAATACTGGGAAAAGCGAGACCGTAAGGTCTTTGATGGAACAAATACCTTAGATAGAATTAAACTGGCGAAAAAACAAGGGTATCGTTGTGCGTTATGCAGACAACCACTACAAAATGGAGAAAAGGTTATTATACGTGATTTACCAATACACTCAAATAAGGTTACAAAGCTAGTACATGTACCTTGCATCAAGTAAGAAGTTGTTTGGATAAAAAGAAGGCTTGAGCCGTATGACGGGAAAGCTGTCACGTACGGTTCTTAGGAGAGTTAGGGGCAGTGATGCCCCTCGCTTATCCGACTAAATGAGCTGTCCATATGGGCAGCTTATTGTATTTTTTGCTTAGCGTGTTTTTTTCTAAAATGCTGGCGGTACCCCATTGCTATCAAGCTAAGATTATATAAATTTAATTTCACATGAGATTTTTCTATTTTCTAAAGATCCAGTGTAAGTTCTTTAAAGATTTGCATACCAAATAAACCCTATCGGGTTTCAATTTTTTTGATTACGCTACATGATTGTGAGACATAGAAAAGTTGTATACGACGCCTAAGATATCAAAGACTGTTTTCTTCTCATACCTATGGGATTTTCGTCCGTTTTTCTGTAAGAGATTGAACAGACGAATTAATATCTTTGATAGCTCTTGAGCGTCTTTTTGTAGAGCTTGATAAAGAAGTGGAAAATAATCTTTGATAATATATATCGATTTATATTCACTCAATTCTCGTTTCTTCTTGATGAGGAGTAATTGGCGCATTTGAAACATGGTGGAGGAACAAAGAAAGATACTAATTAATTGCCCGTATAAGTGGCACTCTAGTCGTTCTAATTTTACAGAATTACAGTGATGAATACGAAAAAATGATTTCCATGTTTTAAATATCAGTTGTCGGGTAAAGAACTGGCGCAGTATCGGTTATGACCCGTTTCCAGCTCCTCCCCATAAGAACTGCTCGTGAGGTTTTCCCTCAAGCAGCTCACCCCATAAACTTCATCAAAAGGGTTATGAGACCTATCAAATGGCAGACACTTTCATCGGTATCCCTCTGCACTTTTGAGGGAATGGACTTTCCAGTCCCAGTAGAGCCCCAGTACACCATAGAGATATTCATTACTCTATCTCTGCCATCCGATGCTA
>NZ_KB895651.1:0-4809 GCF_000374885.1 Bacillus sp. 105MF
ATTTGGATGCCTTCTGGCATCTTATTTTCTTCTTTTAGCTCCTCAATTGCTACTGGATAAGCTGGATTCTTATCAACTGTTATAACACGAGGCTTTGAAACATGAAAAGACCGCAAAGCTTTCTTGAAAAAGCGCTTTGCAGCCTTCTGATTTCTTGTTTTGCTTAGGCAAAAATCGATTGTATTTCCTTGCGAATCAACAGCACGATACAGATACATCCAGTGACCTTTTACTTTAATATATGTTTCATCAACTCTCCAAGAGTCATTTGTTTGTTTGAGATAACGTCGGATCCGCTTATCCAATTCAGGGCCATATTGATGAACCCAACGCATAATGGTTGTGTGAGAAATGGATAAACCCCGTTCCTCCATCATTTCTACCAGATCACGAAAACTGAGGTTGTACCGTAGGTACCATCTTACCGTTAATAAAATAATATCAGGCTGATAATGCTTCCATTTGAATATATTTTCCTTTTCCATACCAATTACACACCCTCTTTAGATTAGTAGTATCAGTATGTCCAAGATTTATAGATTCATTGCAATTTTCCTAGCGTTTTCGCACCAGAACCTTTAAACGTACAATTTTCTTTTTTTGATATGGTAACCCCTTCAAGGAAAAAGAAGATAATCCTATAGCGGGGTAGCACCACATCGCCATCAAGTTAAGAAACTCATCGTTCTCCAAAACGAAAAAATGCACTGGATTCTCATAGACAACTGTGGTGAGATAAAATTTTTGTTTTGGGGGTACTTCAAAATCTTAGCTTGATGGCAATGGGGACATCTCAAAATCTTGTCCTGAAAAACTGGACTTTATTCTTTCCTGGTATTAATGAGTAAAAGGAAATTCGTACTAGAATGGGGAATAATACATTACTATCTATGAATAAGGGGGATTATTTTGAGCAATCGAGTTTTAAACCTTACTAAAGCAATTCATAACATAATAGATGAACAATTTTCTGGAGCTATTTACATCAAGGATAACAATAAAGTCTTATTTGAATCAGCATTTGGTTATGCGAACAGGGCGGATAAAAAATTGAATACTGTTCATACACGTTTTGGAATTGCATCTGGCTGTAAGTTGTTTACAGCTGTTGCTATTTGCCAACTCGTTGAAAAGGGTTTACTATCATTTGAAACTCGTCTTGAAAATTGTTTGAACATAAAATTTCCGCATTTTAACAAAGGCGTAACAATTCATCACCTTTTGACCCACAGTTCTGGAATACCGGACTATTTTGATGAACAAGTAATGGATGACTTTGAAGACCTTTGGAAACAAATACCTATGTATCTCTTGAATGACGCAAAAGATTTTCTTCCTTTATTTCAAAATGGGGAGATGATGTTCCAACCTGGAGAAAAATTCCACTACAATAATGCTGGATTTATTGTTTTAGGTTTAATCGTGGAACAACAATCAGGACTTTCTTTTACCGACTATATTGAAGCAAATCTCTTTCAACGATGTGGAATGAATGACTCAGGATATTTTCCTTTAGATCGACTCCCTAAAAGCACTGCCTATGGGTACATAGATAATAAAGATGAAACATGGAGAACAAATACCTACTCGATTCCAATAAAAGGTGGAGCTGATGGGGGGGCTTTTATTACACCATCTGATATGATCAAATTTTGGGAAGCATTGTTAAATCATCAGCTTTTAAGTAAAGAATACACAGAAATACTTTTAAATTCGCAAATCCATGTTAAAGATGGGGTAGATTATGGATATGGACTTTGGATCACTAAAAGGGAAAAATCTATAATTAAGTATCATGTAATGGGATATGACCCTGGCGTGAGCTTCCATTCTGCTTTTTATCCTAAATCAGGAATCAAGATAGCGATACCTTCAAACAAAAGTTCAGGATCCTTTGAAGTAATGAAGGGGATTGAAGAAATTTTTGAGAGATGACCAAACTTTTTTATAAGGGGTAGCACCACATCGCTATCAAGCTAATACAACAAAATCCCCCCTAAAATGAAAAAATACGCTATTCTTTCTGTAGAATCATAGGAAAGGATGGCGTTTTTGTATGTGTAAAAAGACAATAAAGTTATTTAATTTTTAAACCTAAAACAAGCATAACCCCGTTCTAAATTTAGGACGGGGTTATGCTTGTTTGATTTTCGATATAAGATACTTCACTGTACTTAAAGATATAGCAATAAAGGCGTTTAAAAATCTAAGTTTTATTCCACAATAGCGCCCTTTAATTGAATAACTAAAATATGATCTCAATCCTAAAATCACTTAATTCTTCTTCAACTAACGCTACCCGTTACTTTAAGTACAATATTTTACAATCTGGATTGATTGAGCGATGATGGCTCAATATTATTTTTCTAAGTTTACTATTTTACTTCCTTCTCAATGGTCTGCTTTATTACTTGAGATGCTCGATCAATGCGAATTCTCATTTCAGGTTCTGTATGATTTGGTAGAAAATCAGTGATCCAGACGAGAATACTTTCGTTCTCATCCTTTGCAAAAACTTGAAAAGAAGCATGATGATGAATTAAGGGTGGATTACTTCCTTCGACAACTGCATAAGAGAACCGATATGTTTCGGCATCAATCGAAACAATCCGTTCACGTACTACTCCTCCATGTGGAAAATATAGAATTCTATCATTACCGTCTAACTGGGTATCCAAAGTATACCCTGGTACAAACCGTTGATGTACAGCACCGATATCACTCACTGCGTCCCATACTTGATCAGCATTTGCTTCAATTACGATTTCTTTACGAATAGTAGCCATATCTTTCTCCTCCTTCCCCATTATTATATTTTTGATTAATATGTAAGTGGATCAAAAACTAAATAATTAATGTGTTTTTTTAAACTTTTCTATTTATTGGTTATTAGAAGCACAAAATTTACAATTAGGATCTTTACATAGTTCTCTATTATGCATAATGACATTTTAATTCAGACGTACTTTTCCTTTCACTATAAAAACCCCTTAGATAACTATATACAAAGGGGTAAAGCATCGTAACTTTTTTGCAAACATCGTGTCTTTTTTATAAACACCGTGACCTTATTTAAAAGCGGCAACCATACATATTAGACATATCTAAAATGTGTGGTCCTTTTAATTTCAACTGTTTCACTTATCTAACCTAAATATAATTATAAGTACACTTGTAAGTGTTTTTTATTTAAGTTGTTGTTTTGTAATAAAGCTTGATCAAAAGCATGCTACAAAAATTGATTTTTCAACAGAAGAAACCCAAACATTTCGAAAAAAGTTTGATCAAAATGCTTGGATTATTTGTTGCTAGTGAATAATTTTTTATAAAAAAGTTTAATTATTTTTCTACCTGTGTTTGCTCAACAATCGCGCCCTTTTCTTGAATAAACAAGAAGCTCATATTAGCCAGTATTGTGGAAGCAATTAACTTATTCTTGCTGGTAATGTTAAATATCGTAGAAGAGTGAGATTACTTTGGATCAACAATTGTTTGATTAAAGTTATCCGTTAGCTCAAAGAAAGATCTTAAACATCTCTCGATCCTCAATAAACGTCACCTTTTTGAAGAAAAAATGGATTACTCTTCTCTTGCCTATTTATAATGAATAACATTTTCAGAATACCAATAAAAAGCATAATCAGTCATAACTGAAGAATCACCCAACTGATGTAACATAGCTGAAATATTCCCTCTATGATAGGTTCCATGATTCACAACGTGTAAGACCATTTCAGATAGACTTGTTTCTCTTAATCCTGCCCATGGATTATCCAACATTATTCTCTTTTCCATATCTTCCTGTCTGTTCAAAAAGGATTTAAACCGAGATGTTAAAGTGTGAAATTCCGTTTCTAAGTCTTCAATGGGCAGTTTCTCAATCTTTTCTTGAATTTGAAATGAAGATTGCATTGCTTCATTCATACTCTGACCCTCGAGGGTATTAAGCCATCCATATTCCACCAAATAGAGATGAGATAAAACCTTTGAAACAGAAGAAAAGACACTTTTCATTTCCTTTTGATATTTCTCAGGAGAAAGTGTCTTAAGATGATCAATAATCCGTTGATTTGCCCATACATGATAGTTATATAGATTTTCTACATGATTTGCCATACAATCTCCTCCTTATCATCACATTTTTAATATTCCTTATCAGAATGAATTATTCCTTTAAATATCATTACTTATCTGATGAGATCTTCAACTAAATGGCTCTTTAATGGAGTAACTTTATTGCTATTCAACAGTTCCTTAATCCGCCTTTCAGTTCAGCTCTTCTTTTCACTATAAAAACACCCCTATAGATAAACAGATTCAAAGGGGCAAAACATCGTATTTTTTTATAAACACCATGACTTTATTTAAAAGTAACATTTAAATCTTCAGCATATGGAAGTACTTCCTCAAAAATGGATGTAATATTTATGATACGCTCTTTTTTCGTCTTTCCTTCTTTAACTTTAAATTCTTTCCGTTTTTTTCGCTTTAGTTTTAAAATTTCATCAGTTTCCATTTTAAGTAAATCACTTACACGTAACCCAGTATGGTTCTGGTGCAAATACTTAGGAAAGATATAAAGAGGCGAAAAGTTTCCTAGTGGAATCTAGTCTTAAGCAGCAATTCCAAATAGTTGATGGATGAACTTCACTTGATTTTGGACAGACTTGTTGATATTATCCCCTTAAGGTAGACAGTGTAAAAAGACCATGAATAAACATGGATGTTACACTTTTACTTGGAGGGGATTTTATTATGGTTAAAAAAGGGGATAAATTTCAAACTTATTCAGATGAATTAAAGATACAA
>NZ_KB895652.1:0-4716 GCF_000374885.1 Bacillus sp. 105MF
AGGCAAAAATCGATTGTATTTCCTTGCGAATCAACAGCACGATACAGATACATCCATTGACCTTTTACTTTAATATATGTTTCATCGACTCTCCACGAGTCATTTGTTGATGTAAGGTGATGTCGTATTTTCTCTTCTAATTGGGGTCCATATTGATGAACCCAGCGCATAATCGTTGTGTGAACAATGGATAACCCTCTTTCCTCCATCATTTCCACTAGGTTACGGAAGCTCAAATTGTACCGTAGGTACCATCTTACTGTTAATAAAATTAGTTCAGGTTGATAATGCTTCCATTTGAATAAATTTTCCTTTTCCATACCGATCACACACCTTTTTTAGAGTAATACTATTAGTATGTCCAAGTTTAGGAGATTACTTGCAAGATCCTTAGAGTTTTTGTACCAGAACCAAAAATACAATTATTTCAGAAATTATGTGTGAGTCTCTACCTCCAAAAGAACTTTTAATTCGTTTCTTTGAATTATCTTTTAAAACTATAGAACAAAATCCATTTTTACAAAGCCTTTATCAAAGAGGTGAATATGATCGAATTGTGAAAAGACTTCCTAAGGAACTTCTAGATAAACATGCAAAGGAAGATTTAAATAGTTCTTTGGAGTTTGTTGAATTTTTACAGAAAAAAGGTGTTACAGAAGATGATGCCGAAGTACTTATTGGCCTTTTTCGGACAACCATACTTATTCCTTTACATCGACATGAGATTGGAGAACCTACCTTTTCGAAGATGATGAAAAAGATGATCGAATGTTTATCAGAAGGTCTAACAAAACATAAAGGGTAAATTTTATTTATTATAAAGGGGTCCCACCACATGCCCATCAAGCTAAGATTTTACAGTACCCCCAAAACACAAATTTCATCTCACTTTTTTGTTCTATAAATTATTAATTTCTTTTAACACATGAAGATTTCTTTCAAACTCAAATAAAAAATAGAGTCTCAAGATTTTTTTCTCGAGACTCTATTTTTTATTTTAAAAAGGAAATCATGATTTTCTCTAATTCAGCTTTATTTAAAACATCGTCAATAATTACAACTTGATAGGCATTGTCCTTTCCTTTTGCAGGAACAATCATCTTCATGCCCTTTACATTGCTTCCCGTCATTTTAGCAAACGTGAATTTTGCTCCTTCTCGTTCATAATTTTCGATCTTATCGTTATCATTAATCCAAAAGTAAAATGGATCCCTTCCTTTTTCTAAAACGGCGGATTGATAAATTGTATAGCCAAACTCCCCGGCTCTATATTCTGAGTTAATGATAGGATTCAGCTTTTTTGTTGTAATTACTGGTTCAACTTTTCCCCTCTTTAGTTCATAACCTTTCGCTACATAAGTTGGTTTCTTGTATGGAAAATCAAATGAACGAGATGTGAAATGTGAATAAATTTTTCCCCATAATGGTTCAATAGCTTTGCCATTCTCCTCTAATTTTTTTTGATCTTCTGGTTCTAAATTTTCAAATGTCCCTACTGATTTTATCTTCTTGTCTATGATATACTCCTCTCTTTGCAATTTGATTAATTGGTCAAATTCTTCTTTTGTTAACAGATTCCGTACCACTTCCATTTCTTGAAGTATATATTCATATCGACCCTCTGAAATATGAAATTCTGCAAATGCTTGTTCTTTTGTACCAATCATCTTTTCTACAATTTGCTGAATAGGAACTTTAGTTTGTGCTTTTGCTTCTTTGATATTATTTTTCACTTCAGTTTGTTCTTTCTGCGGGTTAGTTGGTATATCTGCATGTGCATTTAATAAAGATACAGATGATACAGCAATAATAGCAACAACTCCAAATGCAGACCAACGATAAGATTTCTTTTGAAATTTTTTAATCATAAGAATTCTCCTTTTTAATGTTCTTTTATTTCTACTTAAGTTCGCTAAGCTTGGTACTTGATAATAACTTGAGTAGTGTTCTAAAAGGGTAATAATGGTATGACCATATGCAAGTTTTTCCTCTGAATCTATAAATGTAAGAGCAAATGCATCGCATGCCAGTTCCTGATCTTCCCGCATGCATGAGTAGGCATACCAAAGAATCGGGTTAAGCCAATTTAGGATGAGTAAGCCATGCATAAGCCAATTCACACCGACATCTTTTCTTTTGATGTGAGCCAATTCATGATAAAAAATATATCGTAGTTGTTGATCATCTAATACTTTCATATGTGCACTTGACAATAACACCCTTGGTCGAAAAAATCCGAAAACAGTTGGACTTGCAATTTTTCCAGCTAAGAGGAGTGGGATATCCTGCTGAACGGACATAGATTTATTACAGCTCTTAAATATTTTGACAATCCTTTCATCTGTAATAACAGGTTGTTTTTTTATGTAGAGAAGTAAACGCCTATTCATAATGATGGTGGCAAAACCTAGAATGATAACCCCAGCAAGCCAAATATATAGAGCGATTGTATAAAATGAAAACGTATCATCCTGTGGCTTTTTATTACTGTGCGTTTGTTTCTTACTTTCGGCTGGTTGTGTTAAATCAGATGCATAGTTATCTTCTTTTGTGACTATCTTTGTATCGCCTATATCTGTCCGCTCTTTTGAAGAAGAAACAGCTACAGGCTCTTGGTAAAAGGTATCAGAAGTTCCATTACTGTACGAAAGAATAGAGTAGATACTGTAGGAACTATCTGGTGACCATGGTAATAGAAGTCTTACAATTAATATCATCCATAACATGTACTGCCATCGCGGGGTTAACTTGTTTCTAAGCAAGATTTTGACACATAAGATTAAACCAACTAATATACTTGCCATAATGGATGTTTCTATCACCCAATCAAAAAATCGAGGTAGATAGACGTTTACAAGCATATCTATCATCATTATCTATCCTTCCTCTGATTTTCCTCAGTCTTCTCATCCAGAATACGTTTGAGTTCGTTAATATCTTCTGAAGAAAGTTTTTCTTCTTTTAAAAAATTCACAAGTAAAGGTTTAAATGCTGCACCATAGAAACGTTTGAGGAGCGATTTTGTTTCTACTTGTAGATAACTATCTTGCGACACTAAAGGATAATATGCATACATACGCCCTTTATCTTGATGGTAAGAAACAGCCTCTTTTTGGACTAATCGATTAATAAGCGTTCGAATCGTTTTCGGTTTCCAATCCATCATTACCTCTAGTGCTTCAATCACTTCATTTGCTGTTTGAGGCGATTTTGACCAAAGAACTTTCATGATTTCCAATTCAGCTTCCGATATTTTAGGTAATTCTTTCATTTTATAAAATTCCACCCCTTGTATTACATTTGTAATCTGTAAATTAATATTACAAATGTAATCCTTAATTGTCAACCATATTTTAGGTTTGTAAATACATTCTCATGAAACTTTAGAAATTAATCCCAAAAAACAATGAAAATACGCTATTCTTTTTGTAGAAATATACAGGAAGGACGGCGTTTTTGTATGAATCTATCGATTCAAGATGAGTTTCATTTGTTCGCTGAAGAACTACAGCGATATCTATCTCCACATATTCTTCAACAGCTTGCACAAGAGACAGGTTTTGTAAAACGTAAAAGCAAGTATGGCGCACAAGATTTGGCTGCTTTATGTATCTGGATTAGTCAACAGGTAGCAAGCGATTCCCTCACTCGATTATGTAGTCAACTTTATGCAAATACAGCTACACTCATGAGTACAGAAGGACTTAATCAACGTTTTAACCGATACGCTGTTTTATTTCTACAGCGTGTATTTTCCCTTTTAATCAAAAGCAAACTAAACGATTCGTCTCGAATCTCAAACCAATACACCTCTTATTTTCAACGTATACGTATTTTAGATGCTACTATTTTTCAAGTACCCAATCATTTAGCTCCTATTTATCCTGGTTCAGGAGGATGTGCACAAACAGCCGGTATTAAGATTCAACTAGAGTATGATTTACATAGTGGGAAATTCCTCAATTTTCAAATGGAACCAGGTAAAAATAATGATAAAACCTTTGGAACAGAGTGTTTGGATACCTTACGACCAGGAGATTTATGTATTCGAGATTTAGGATACTTTTCTCTAAAAGATTTAGACCAGATGGATCAACGAGGGGTATTCTATGTTTCACGGTTGAAATTAAATAATAGAGTATATGTAAAAAATGAATTTCCAGAATTCTTTCGGGATGGGACAGTAAAAAAGCAATCTTTATATGTTTTACTTAACCTTGAAGATATCATGCATCAGATAAAACCAGGGGATACTTATGAAATTCGGAATGCCTATATTGGACAACAAAAATTGCCCTCACGAGTTGTAATATACAGACTTACATCAACTCAAATTCATAAGCGTAGGAAACAGCAATCTTATGTTGAAAAGAAAAAAGGAGTTACATACTCTGAAAAAAGTAAACGTTTAACAGAAATCAATATTTATATTACCAACATACCATGGGAAATTGTTCCGATGGAACAGGTTCATTATATCTACTCATTACGTTGGCAAATAGAGATTGTATTTAAAACATGGAAATCTCTTTTTGGTATCAATCATTGTCAAAATATTAAACGAGAGCGTCTAGAATGCCATCTTTATGGGCAGTTAATCGCTATTTTTCTTTGTTCTTCTACTATGTTCAAAATGCGACAGCTGTTACTACAGAAAAAACAAAAAGAATTAAGTGAATATAAAGCAATTTATATGATTCAAGATCATCTGTACTT
>NZ_KB895653.1:0-4610 GCF_000374885.1 Bacillus sp. 105MF
TCTTCATGCGTAACCATAACAATCGTTGTACCTTCTGCGTTTAACTTTGTGAAAATATCCATAACCTGCTCTCCAGATTTCGTATCAAGAGCACCTGTTGGTTCATCGGCCATAATAAACGTTGGATCATTTGCAATAGAACGTGCGATGGCTACACGCTGCTTTTGCCCACCTGAAAGTTCGCTTGGCAAGTGATGCACGCGGTCAGACAATCCGACTTTCCCAAGTGCTTCAAGAGCTCTCTGACGGCGCTCCGCTTTCTTCACGCCGCCATATATAAGCGGAAGTTCTACATTTTCTACCGCTGAAAGACGTGGCAATAAGTTAAAATGCTGGAATACAAAGCCTATATATTCATTGCGAATAAGGGCAAGTTTTGCTTCATCTGCCGTTAAAATATTCACGCCGCTTAACACATATTCGCCTTCTGTTGGACGATCTAAACAACCGATAATATTCATAAGGGTTGATTTCCCTGAGCCAGACGGTCCCATAATGGAAACAAACTCACCGTTTTGAATTGTTAAACTAATACCATGTAAAATCGGTACCGCTAGCTTCCCTTGGTAATATGTTTTATGAATATTGTTTAACGTAATCATTTTTCTTTCACTTCCATTCCGTCATACACGTTGTCGGAAGGATTTTTAACCACCTTTTGTCCCACTGTTACACCTTCAAGAATTTCTGTCCAATCTCCATCAGTAGAACCTTTTTTCACATTTTGTTTACGAAGCTTTCCTTTGTCTTCTACATAAACAAATAGATTACCAGCTTTTTCAATAATACTTTTACTAGGAACAGCAATCATCTTCTTATTCTCTAAGTTTACTTGCAGTGATACGTGATAGCCTGGAGATAAACCTTCTTGTCCATCTAAACTAGCTTTATATGTATACTGAGACATATTTTGTGTTCCCTCACCAACACCAGCTGCTTGAGCCATCTCTGCACTTGTCGGAAATTCACTTACTTCTGTAATTTTCCCTGTCCATTTCTTCTTACTATTTGCTTTTGCAGTTGCAGTAAATGTTTGATCTTTTTGGATTTGTGATTTTTGAAGTTCTGTTAATGTCCCTTGAATTTGGAATGGTTCTTTAGATGCGATTTGTAAAAATGATTTTCCTTGTCCACCCATTGCTTGCGTCGAACCTTGTGCTGCATCTTTATCTAATTTTTGTACAACACCAGCAAAGTTACTATAAATTGTGAGTTCATCTTGTTTTTTCTTTAATTGTTGTGATTGTAATTGACCTTTTTCTTTCTCAAGTTCAGTTGTTTTTTGCTGTATTTCTAGTTCACTTACTTGCTCTTCTAACGGATCTGTTACTTCTTTTCCAGCGCCGCTATCTTTTGCTTTCTTAATCTCTTTATTTAGTGAATCTATTTTCTTTTTCCCTTGATCATAGCGCATTGTTGCCATTTTTTGATCAAGCTCAGCTTGCTTCAATTGTAGATTGATTTCTTCATTATCATAAGAGAATAACTTCGTCCCTTTTTCTACTTCTTGCCCTTCTTTCACCGCAATATCCTTCACTTTTCCTTTTGTCGGATCTGCATAGAAGCTCTCAATATTCCCAGGCTTTACTTGTCCAGAAATCAATTTTGTATTATTGAGTGTACGTTCTGTTACTTTCTCAAAGCTAACAGCGTCTCCCTTTGCTGTCTCCTTCTTCTTACCTTGCATAACAAAAATATTGACGGCTGCAACGATGACAATTAATGCAATAACCCCAATGATAATCCATTTTTTCTTTTTAGTTGGTCGATGTGTTGTAGTTGGTAACATAATGTCTTCCCCTTAATAATGATATAATTTAGTACATACGTTTATTGAACAATTTATATGGGACAACCCCCTAAAGTAACTGGCTATAAACAAAAAAATAAAAGCTAAAAACCTTTTAATACCTTAGGCTATATGAAGCACAAAATAAAGAGGTCGATCCTTTATTTTAAAGAAACTGACCTCTTTATTTTGTGCTTCATATGATATAAATAATTGCAAAAACTAAACTACATCACTGCTTTTAATAATTCTGTTACTAATGGAATTACTCCACCAATGAATTTCAAAACTGCAATTGCGATTTCCATATGATTTCCTCCTCTTTTTTGAATATTGAATTGTGGTAAATTTTTATACTACTATAATAGCGAGAATTCATTTGGATATCAATGCATTTCAATATGCAATATTTCATATTTATACGCTTTTTTAATTTTTTAATATATCAAATCTAAAGTGTTTTCTGATGAATTCAACAGTTAATGAACATAAAAGTTTCCCTACTTAAAAAGAAGTTAATTTTTGTGATTTTCTTCTTTTTTGTGGCAGATCCTAGATAATTTGACTATTAATAAGTGAACTAATGTTCATTAGACATAGAGGACACCCTCCTATTATAAAGCATGACATTAAAAAAGTTATGGAATCTTCAAAAGAGGTGATACAAGCGACTCAATTGCGATATTTTAACAACCGAATACTCCGTCAGCCTACTCTGTTGTTTGATAAGTGTTTCTCAAAGCGGCTATTATAAATGGCTAAACTGACAAGGAATCCTTGCACCAAGACAATAGGAAAATGAAGAGCTGAAACACTTCATCCAACAGTGTTATGAGAAAGTAAAAGGTGTGTATGGTTATAGTAGGAGGTGATACATATGGTAAATTTACGTGAAATAAGAAATACTCATAAAAAAAGAGATAAAGCATTTTATGAAGTGCTTTATCTCTTTTTTATGAGTGAGGAATGTATTTGGGGATATTTTCGGTATGTTTTTACACAATTTCCGTATCGCATAAATTTTATTTTAATATGTGCTATTACATATTATTTTATCATTCCCCCGACAGAAGAATCCCACTTCAAAGAATGTAAAAGGTGTAGCCCAATGAGTAGGTGGGAGATGAATGTCGGTTAGGCGTAAGCCTAAAGGTTATTGGGTTTACAACGAATAAAGAATACTGGGATTTTAGTATTCAGCGTATCTAGAGATGTAGGTTGTGTGCAACGAATCCGTAAGTACCATATTTTAGAGTTTGTGTATCAAATTCAATGTGTTAAAAATGTATGTTATGTAATTTTATAGTTCTTGGTTTTAATTTGATGTAAAGTATTTATGAATACGATAGTAAAAATTATGACCAATAAAGCCTTTTCCCACAAAAAGTTATGTCTAAGTATAAGATTTGCACATAAATTATACCAATTAATAATTAATAAGATCCCAAAAATCCACACACAACTTTTTAATGTGTTTAAGCGGTATTGATATTCTAATATATTTCTCTTCATATATTTCTGCTCCTATTCGATATAATTAAATAGAATTGTAAACATGATAAGTTAATTTGAAACTTATGTGGAAGAACTTTCTCTTGGAAGAGTCAATAAATCTGGTTACAGCCCTAATTACACATAAAGAAAAAGAATCCCTTATGATTTCTAGGATTCTTTTTCTTGTTTAAAGTTTGCTCATACAAATGATCTGCACCTCAATTCATCTTTGATATACAGACCATTTGTATGATAATTTTTATAAATAATTGCTGAATAAAGAACTTACATAAATGCTTTTAAAAGCTCTTGTACGAATGGAATTACTCCACCTATAAATTTTAAAACTGCCATTGCGATTGCCATAGTATTTCCTCCTCTTTTTTGATGTTAAGATGTAGTACATCTTTATGCTTTTATTATAGTAAGCACTTACTTTTTTATCAATACATTTTAATATGCAATATTTCATATTAAGATGCATTTTAAATTCTCTTCCTTTTTTTATGTGTTCATAGATTAAGTGATACAGGGGTTCAGACGCATGCCCATCAACTTAAGAAACCAAACAAAATGAACTTCCGTTCATATGAACGGAAAAACTCTTAAAATACTTTGTGTCCTTAAAAATGGGCATACCAAATAAACCTCAATCAACCCAATTTCAAAAACTATGCAATTTTATTTTGTTTTTCCAATCCACTATACTCATAAATAACACCCAGGATATCAAAGACTGTTTTCTTCTCATATCTGTGAGATTTTCGTCCATTTTTCAGTAAAAGGCTGAATAGATGGCACAAGATTTTTGTTATTTCTTGAGTATTTTGTTGTATAGCCTGATATAAGATGTATAGATGATCTTGTATCATTCCAATGGCTTTATATTCGCTTAATTCTTTTTGTTTCTTTTGTAAAATCAACTGTCGCATCTTAAACATAGTAGAAGAACATAGGAAAATAGCAATAAGTTTCCCATAAATGTGACATTCTAATCGCTCTTGTTTGATATTTTGCCAATGATGGATTTGAAAAAGTGATTTCCAAGTTTTAAAGATAATTTGTCGGGTAAAGAACTGGCGCAGTATCGGTTATGACCCGTTTCCAGCTCCTCCCCATAAGAACTGCTCGTGAGGTTTTCCCTCAAGCAGCTCACCCCATAAACTTCATCAAAAGGGTTATGAGACCTATCAAATGGCAGACACTTTCATCGGTATCCCTCTGCACTTTTGAGGGAATGGACTTTCCAGTCCCAGTAGAGCCCCAGTACACCATAGAGATATTCATTACTCCATCTCTGCCATCCGATGCTACGCTTTCGTCGCCG
>NZ_KB895654.1:0-4276 GCF_000374885.1 Bacillus sp. 105MF
ACCTCTTTATTTATATTGTTTTGAATGTATACTTTTCTTGCTAATTTTGATGATATCAGGGGAATTGGGGTGAAGTCAATATTTAAGGAGAAATGAATGTAAACAAATATACAAAAGTTTACTTTCAGGAAGAATAAAAAAAGATTCCTAAATTAATAGGACTCTTTTTTGTTTTATGTATGAAAATGCTTAGCTTTTTATTTGATGATATGTTGAACTGATTGCTCCGACGATAAAGCTTAAAACTAATGCACACACACATAATTAAAATGCGATTCATTTCAGGTGAAGAATCCCAATTAATAATTGCAATGATAGAAATAAGTAATGTGTAATTTTTGTTTTGGGGTAATTCTGAATTCTTAACGTGTTGACAATGGTCCGTAGCCCTAATTATAATTTTTTATTTCTTCTTTCAAGAATACTTTTAATTTATCTTCTAAATTCATTTTCCTAATAAATTTATCATACAACTGAATAAGTCTTGCTACTTCCATTGATTATTCTAATATCCGTGTATTATCCGAATTAATTTCTATAATATGATTATCCCGCCATTGTATCTCTTCTTCTAATTCTTTTACTTTCCCCATACCCCACCACACTCCTAAATATCTAATTTATTATTACTATAATATAAGTAATTCTCTTGATTGTTATATATTTTTGATTACTTTATTAGGCCTCATTAATAGGGATTTTATTTTCATTTCAAAAGATACACTTTTATAGACGTACTAAGGGAACTTAATAACTTTGAATATAATGAAAAGTGCACCTTTTAGAACTATAAGAGTAGTAATAAATTTCTCAATATGGATATTAGAACCATTTTTAGTTATAACATTCAAATTCAACATTTAATGTAATATGATGAAAAGGTGATGGTTATCACCCTATTTGTTTCTCCTTATGCCATAGATAAGACCGAGTTCCTGGTCTTATCTTTTTTATTTATGGGGTATTTGTTATCATTGGCTTGATGGCGGTGTGGTGCTATCCAAAAAGATTCCTTAATGAGAAAATGTGATATTTCGTTGACCTTACTCGGATATGTAATATTGCATATAAAAATGTATTGATATAAATGTAAGCGCTTACTATAATAGGAGTATAAAGATTTACCGTATCTTAATACGAAAAAAGAGGAGGAAATAATATGACAATCGCAATGGCAGTTTTAAAATTTGTAGGTGGAATCATTCCATTTGTACAAGAACTTTTAAAAACATTTATGTAAGTTCATTATTTAGCAATTATTTATAAAAATTATCATACAAATGATCTGTGTATCAAAGATGAATTGATGTGCAGATCATTTGTGTGAGTCTAAATAGTAAAAAAGGCTTATTTTCCCTCACATGAACTGTACCCCGAATCGTGGACACTTAAAAAAAAGTCCATGCTTCGGGGTTTTTATGTATCTTTACACTCATTCCTCGTTATAATGGAAACAATGATAAAAGTGAGGTACGGGAAATGAGTAAAATTATTTTTAATGAAATGCAAATGAAGCAACTAGAGAAGAATGAAAATGTCGTGAAGGTATCAGAACGTTCTATTACCTATTGTTCTGATTTTAAAATAAAAGCTGTGAAAGAAAATCAAAGTGGGAAAGGTCCAAATCAAATCTTCCTGGAGAATGGATTCGATTTAGAGATCATTGGTGAAAGAAAACCAAATCAATGTTTAAAACGTTGGAGAAAAACGTATGAACAATTTGGAGAAGAAGGATTCTATACGGAACGCCGTGGAAAAGGAAGTGCTGGTCGCCCTTCTACAAAAATGTTATCTTCCGATGACAAGCTAAAGAAAGCAGAAGCTCGTATTACTTTTCTAGAAGCGGAACTGGCATTCTTAAAAAAGTTAGATGAACTCGAAAGGCAGGCGTTACAGAAGAAACGTTAACACCATGTGAAAAATCTACAAATTTACTTCTTCCCAAAATACTCGGTCAGAATCACAGCGCTCTAAATATATTTACGAATTATATTCAGTGACAACATGAACTTCATTTTATTATAGATAATATAATTTGAAAGTAAACATAGGTTATTAGGTAATAATGCCCCATTCTTCTCTACTTACCTATATCTATATTTTCACTAATTTATTACGATATCGACGTTGGTTTAAAGTGTTTTGTACGAAACAAACAAATGGATTTTTTAGGGGATACAAACTCAAAAAACCGTTCCATTTTCTTAATTCACATAATTTTCAAAATTAAAATATTTGATTGTTAATATTTGTTATATAATAAACTTATCAAAGCATCACCCCTGTAGTTTCTATGATGAATCTGTTAAGATAGTTTGTTTGTCTCGTATATTCACCTTAACCTAAAAAAGAACTTGTAGTGATTCCTACAAGTTCTTTTTGTTTTTCTGATTGAACATGAACAGAAACTTCTAAACATTTATTTACTATAAAAAGGAATAAGTATTTTTCCATCGTAGAAGACGTTGAATCGCACGATAGCATAACGCTCGATTTGGCAGCGGCATCAACCCTTTATGAATTGAAAATAAAGTTAGCAGTTATAAAAACTGAACTTGCCGCTCTTGCTCGTTTTAATTCAAATGTATTCGAATCTGCAGAGAAAGAATATCGTTATTATTCCGGTGAGCCAGAAGAATTTGAAATTGCTTTAATTGAATCAGAACCAGTTGTAAGCTGGTTCTTTTTGTAGTTCAATGCATACTTGCAAAAGAAAATGTAATTGTAAGTAAAAGGCAAACTGTACTTGTTTTACTTTTTTAAAATATTTATCTTCTTAATATCTTTTTTTTCTTCTATTTCGTTTTATGTATTCATAAATTTTATCCATAACAAATTCTTCTCTGTCTACCCAAATCTCTTCAGCCTCACCGAGTGTAACTATTTTCGTTAACTTGTTAATAGCTGTATCCTTGACTAAAAATGTAGCTACAGTTCCTGTAGATGTTGAATATTTAGTAATGATTGTATCTATGATATTATCAATCTCTAATAAAGCGTTATTGGAAATTTCTTCATCAATTTGAATATGCGTTTTTGAAACTTCATCATCTGACAGTTCTTTTAAGCGTGAATTAAGCATATATTCGACATAACCAATTGGTGAATCTATATCTGAACGAAAGCGTATATCATCAATTATCTCTAATACAAAATCCTCATGCTTTTTCCATTTCTCCAATACTTTAGGGTATATTTTTTCTTTACACCGTTCCTCAAAACGTTTGATTTTTTGCTCGAATGTGTTTGGCTGTTGAAATTGATCTAATTTTTTTTCAAAACGAACTAGGTCTGAATCGTTCTTTTTTTGGCCACGTATAATGAATCTAATCTTTTGCACTTTTCTACCTGATTTAATTTCTTCAAAATCAAAAGAAATATCTGTTTTCTGATTCAATTCTTTTTGTGTAGGTTTCAATACGCGTTGCTTAAAATTTGCATAGTTAGGATATATATTCATTGCATCTAAGTAATATCTTAAGTTTTCAAGGCTAATTGTGCGTTCTTTAAGATTTTCATATTGCTTTAATAATTCGTAAATACGTATAGCATATGTACTCTTCAATTTAACAATATTCGCCAGTCTATAACTCGTAAATTTGCTACTTAATTCTAATAAAAATGGTTTTAATAAAGGATCAAAACGCATATCAATCGTTCCTTTATTTCTATTATAAATCGCTGAAGAAAGCCAAGATACTTGTATTAGCTCTTCTCCTATCCGAATTTCAATTACTTTTGATAATAATTCCTTTGTGATTTTGCTCAACTCAGTGTATTTAGTAGACCCACTTAATCCAAGTAAATCGTGAAATTGTCTAATTGGGAATGTATATGTTTTAAAATCTCGATCATTTGGTTCAATATTACTAGCCAAACAAAGTAATAGCTTTTGTTCAACTAAATTCAAACGTGAATTTGCTTCAATTAAAGTATTAGATTTGGAAACAATGTTACTTTCTTTAATCTGCAAACCTTGATTTGTAGACATATCTACATACGTCCTTTCCTTACTGCCTTGGCTGTTAAATTAACTATAACAAATATATTACTCCTGTTATAGTCGGTTTTTTATAAATCTTCTAAATATTCATTCTACACAAAGTGATTATGTAAAGTGCTTAAAAGTAATAAAAACCGTTTAATTGTAACTAATTTTATTACAATTAAACGGTTAAACTTGTTATATTCAGATAACTAAATTCCTTATCTTCATAACCATTTTTGTTATAGTAAAAACCAAATTTGTTATCTTTATAACCATTTTTGTTATAGT
>NZ_KB895655.1:0-3628 GCF_000374885.1 Bacillus sp. 105MF
AAGCAAAATGAGACAGCTCTATTAAATGAATGGCGTACTAATTTGGAGGAAGGCATTTATTCTGCAGATTATAAAAACCCATACTATGATAATTCTACATTCGCTTCACACTTCTATGATCCTGATTCAGAAAAAACGTATATTCCATTTGCTAAACAAGCAAAGCAAACAGGAGCAAAGTATTTTAAATTAGCTGGTGAAGCTTATCAAAATAAAGATATGAAAAATGCATTCTTTTATTTAGGATTATCACTTCATTATTTAGGGGATGTTAACCAACCAATGCATGCAGCAAACTTTACTAACATTTCGCATCCATTTGGCTTCCACTCAAAATATGAAAACTTCGTTGATACAGTGAAGGACAATTATAGGGTAATAGATGGAGATGGCTATTGGAATTGGAAAAGTGCAAATCCAGAAGAGTGGGTTCATGCATCAGCATCGGCAGCAAAGGCTGATTTCCCATCAATTGTTAATGATAATACGAAAAATTGGTTCCTAAAAGCAGCTGTATCACAAGACTCTGCTGATAAATGGCGTGCGGAAGTAACACCGGTAACAGGAAAACGTTTAATAGAAGCACAGCGTATTACAGCAGGATATATCCATTTATGGTTTGATACGTACGTGAATAACAAATAACAAATAACAAAATACACTTATACATGGCAAAAGGTATTTATGTTATAAAGTGATACTTCCAGCGGTGGGGGCTTCATCCCCCACCTATCTTCTTCGTTTCTCTCTGAATCTTGATGTGGAAGTCTTACTGACCGTAAATAGCGGGATAAAGTAAAACGGAAACGACTATTGGGTTCAAGGGTCACCCTGAGAGTAAATACTATAATTTGAGTTTGATAATTGTATTTTAGAAATTTCCAAGCTTTTCAAATCAATGAAAGACTTTTGTAACATTTACGAAAGTAAATTGAAATATTTCTATAATAAGATGAATATATCAAAGGTGATTTTAGTTGAATTCGAAGTAAAAAGTATAAGCAATGTACAGCGTAATTCTATTTTTTGTAATCTTGTAGAAATGATGAAAGAAAGGGAGAGATCATATGAATTATAAGAAAAAATTGATTCCTGCAGCATTAGCATTTGCTGTTTTAGCAAGTCCAGCCTTTTCTTTAAAGGCAGAAGCAAGTACAGTATCTTCAGCTGCTAGCGCAGTTACTTCTATTGAAAAAGAAAATCCATCATTAAACCTTAAAGATGGACAGGTATCAGAAGAAAATTCTAGTGTAAATCAAGAATTTGATGCAAATTATATCAATAATAATATTATCAAAGCGAATTTCCCATCTGTTACACCACCACACATCAAGGAAGCAAAACCGCTTCAATATGTTTATTTAGATTATTTTTATAAAAATGACAATAAAATCATTGGAAATTGGAGAAATAAAGAGCTAAAACATATGGATCCACCACCTAGATTTTATTACGATTTACAATTCATGGGGTATAGCCCATCTCAAATCGAAGAATATTTTGGAAGTACCTATGGAGAAGCTTTTGTAAAAGGACTTGTTCTGGAAACATTAGAAAACCTTTTTAACACTCGTTATGCGCAAGATCCAAATGATCCTGATGTGCAAAAAATATTAAAATCTAAATATTACGAAAAAAATGATGCTGAAAATGACTATTTTAACCCTGAATTTTTTGAGGGTGAAGGTGGCTTAAAAAGAGCCATTCTAGAGGAATTCGGAAAGAAAAGCTTAGATGAACTTGGAATCCAAGTGATTTGGGGAGACAATAATTGGGGCGCTGAAAAAGCTGTAACAATTGGTTATTCAGCGAAAACACCATTTAACCCACTAAAAGATGCTGTATTAACTGAGAAGAAATATCTGAAGAAAGTTCCTGGTGGTTCAGCATCCATTCCTGCTAAAAACACTGGATATGAAGTAACATTTGACATCAAAACAGGTATGACGAAGGAACAATCACAATCATTTGCTCACACTGTAGGTGTAAATGCTGGTTTTGGTATTGAAGATATTTTTGAAGTGGGAGCAAGTTATGAGTTCCAAAGTACATTTGGTACAAGCATCTCATTAAGTGAAGAACAAACAGTATCACGTAAATTTAGCCTTACTAACGATTCGGATCGAACAATTACAGCTGCATTATACCAAGTTACAGCTGAATATAGCTTAAAACCAGGTTCTGCAGTTGCTGGAGTTGCAAATAAAACAATCAATTCACCTTTTGCACAGTTCTGGCAAGGTGGTCATTATTGGGATACGGCTACGACAGTTAAACCGTCATCTACTTCAACAGGTGCAATTAAAACAGATGATTTAAAATTAGTTCGCTCAGATGTATTAGAAAAATAAAATTAATCAAAACGAGTTTCCCCCAAGCTCCTTTAAAACAATAAAACTGAGAGCATGTTTTGAAAAAAGATTACTCAAAACATGCTCTTCATATTTGTTTTTATATCAAAATTAAGTGCCCCTTGTAATTCCATTCCTTTTGTCTAAATAAATTTAAAAACATATTGTTAGGGGTCAACATACATGCCTATCAACTTAAGAATGTCATTGAAATGTACCAATAGATTCTAGTGCAGCAAAATAAATTGTGCTATGATGTGAGCAAATATAAAGCTATCTAACGGAGGGATTCACATGCCGCATGTTGTGTTTCGTGGAATTACTACTGAACAATTAAAACGCATAAGCAAGCCATTAGTAGAAGAGCTCGCAGAGATTTGTGAGTGTGGTACGGATAATTTTACGTTGGAACTACCAAGTTCTACGTTTATATTCAATGGAGAAGAAATAGAAGCGTTTCCTCTTATTGAAGTGAAATGGTTCGAGCGTGGACAGGAAATTCGTGATCGATTTGCCAAGGCCATTACTACATATGTAATGGATTTTGGACTTCCAGAAGTAGAGGTTGTATTTACGGTTTTCACAGAATCAGCGTATTATATTAACGGGAAGCATTGTGCAAGTTAGAGCTATTTGAAAGATTTTTGTAACATTTATAAGGGGGAGCGCCACACATCCATCAACTTAAGGTATATTTTTATAGAAAATGCGGTCTTTTCATATAGTTTATTATTATCTTTTATAGATTTTATAAAAATGGGCATATCAAATAAACCCTGACGGGTTTCAATTTTTTTACTATGCTACCTGATGAGTAGAAGTGGTATACTCATAAACAACACCCAAAATATCAAAGACTGTCTTTTTCTCATAACGATGAGATTTTCGTCCGTTACGCTGTAGGAGGTTAAACAGACGAAGGAGAACCTTTGATAATTCTTGGGTGTTTTTGTGTAATGCTTGGTAAAAAAGTAAAAAATAATCCTTAATTATGTACATCGCTTTATATTCACTTAGCTCTTTCTGTTTCTTACGTAACAGGAGTTCTCGCATTTTAAACATAGTAGAGGAACATAATAGAATACTAATGAGTTGCCCATAAAGGTGGCATTCTAATCTTTCTTGTTTAATAGATTTACAACGATGAATTTGAAACCAAGATTTCCATATCTTAAATAACAGCTGTCGGGTAAAGAACTGGCGCAGTATCGGTTATGACCCGTTTCCAGCTCCTCCCCATAAGAACTGCTCGTGAGGTTTTCCCTCAAGCAGCTCAC
>NZ_KB895656.1:0-3430 GCF_000374885.1 Bacillus sp. 105MF
ATACAAAGTACATTGCTTATGGCGGTGGACCTGGTGCGAATAAACGTTTTGTACACGTAGAGTTATGCGAGACGGCAGATTATGATAAATTCAAAGTTTCATATGATAAATATGTGAAGCTGCTTGCTAAAATCCTACGTGACCGCGGATTATCTGTAGAAAAAGGATTGTGGACGCATTATGATGTTACGAAATATCTTGGCGGTACAGATCATGAAGATCCACTTGATTACTTACGTAGTCATGGTGTATCAGAAGCCCAATTCCGTGCTGATGTGAAACGTGCATATAGTAATTCTAATGTTGATGTTTCTGTTCCAGAACAACCAT
This sequence comes from Bacillus sp. 105MF, assembly GCF_000374885.1. Taxonomy (NCBI): domain Bacteria; kingdom Bacillati; phylum Bacillota; class Bacilli; order Caryophanales; family Bacillaceae; genus Bacillus; species Bacillus sp. 105MF. Next base: position 331 of record NZ_KB895656.1, read on the forward strand.
CTAAACCAGAAGAAGTACCAACAGCTGTAACAGATGGAGTTGCTTACATTCAAGGATACAACGTGAATTTACGTAAAGGACCAGATGTAAGCTATTCTGTAATTCGTCAACTTAACAAACCAGAATCATATGTTGTGTGGGCCGAAAAAGATGGATGGCTAAATCTTGGAGGAAATCAGTGGATTAAATACAATCCTTCTTATGTGAAATTCGATAAGAAAAGCACAGTAGATTCATCTATTGTAGGGAAGCGTGTTGTTGCTAAAGTGGACAACCTACGTTTCTATGACTCTGCTTCCTGGGCAGATAAAGATGTCGCTGGCACTTTAGATGCAGGATCAGGATTTTCAATCGATGCGAAAGTAACTGTAAATGGTTCAACTCAGTACAAAGTACATAACAGCAAAGGTAAAACATACTATGTAACAGCAAATGAAGCTTATGTATATGTGAAGTAAAAACAAGATCCGTCCTTAATTGGGCGGTTTTTTTATTTTTATGTAATTAGAATTTACTTTTAGATAAAGTTCGTAATATGGGCTTTATGATTCTACTTATTAAGTGTATATACACAAATAAGGATATATGTAAATATTGAGAGTGTATTAAATTGATTCTTCACCATATTTTTTTCTTGAGAAACATCACATAGGTATAATGTCCTATAAATGACAATTATGTAATCATTAGGATTGTGTTATAGTAAAGGAAAGTTTAAAGGGGTGAATTAATGATTAAGTTCATTTATTCTATCTTATTTGCAATAATACTGTTTTTCGCAGTTCGCAGTTCGCTAATACCCTATATAGCATCAAATGAAAATATTGTTGCAATTTTAGTTATTTTTATCTTAATTATTATTAACAGTTGGATTCTCGGTTTAATAAGTAATGTACGCAATAAAAAAAAGGTCGAACTAGAGAAATAATCTAGTTCGACCTTTTTTTATCTAACAAATTTTTGTACTTTTGTATCAGTATACATTTTTGCGCCATTCGCATTTCTTGTAACAGTCACAGATTTTACGTATTCATTCACCGCATCATAATCTCTATAATTTTCTGTATGATATGTAACAAGCGGTGGTTGGTAGAAGTACGCTAAACTACCTGAAACCCCTATAGCTATACTGGTTAATATCTTAGTTGGAAGGTAATTAGAGAACGCTGCAACTAAAATTAAAGCCACATTGTATGAATGTTTTTCTATTCTATTGTCGGCATCCCCAGAACCAGCAGATTTCCAATTGAAGCTTCCATCGTTAATGATTGTCCCTTGAAAATCTGCTGGTTTTATTTCTGCACCTGATACTTGTCTATCAATCACATTTCCATTCTCGCCATATTGTATAGTTTCACTGTACATTAATGTCGGTTCTTGACCTTTATCAACAACAGGCGGAGTGTTTTTCCAAAAATCTTCAAATTTAGTAGCTTGATTAATAGAGGATACATTTGTTTGTTCAATTGATTTTTCTACTGTGGGTGAATCAGCATGTGCATAAGGAGCGAGTGTGCTCAATGCTAATATAGAAGCTAATGCAGTTGTTACGATTTTCTTTTTCATTAATTAGTCATCCTTTGCAATTTTAGTTACCATATTTTTCCGAAAATATGGTACAAGCCCATATTAATATACAATAATCCGAAAATAAACATTTTTTTGAATTATTGTAAATATATGTTTCGACAATTGACATCTTAAAACGATGGTTTTACTAGGCTTGTATATAATAAAATGAATATTCTGTATTTAATTTATCAACCTTCTTCAAATAAGGAATTTCGTCTTTACTTCGTAGAATTATGGTAATATTTAGATAATTATAGATGGAATAAGGGGGATGGCTTGTTATGAGCGCACATATAGTAACCAAAGAACAAATCAGGCAAATATTAGATGCTTGGTATCAATCAATGTTACAACAACAAGTAGAAAAAGCAAAACAATTTAAACAAGAAATTGAAGACAAACTTTCTAGTATAAAAGAAGACGAAAACCTACTACTATATTATTCATTATTAAATTTTAGATATAAAGTACTAACAGGTGGACTTAACATTACAAAAGATAATTTTAATGAAATTAACTCCTTTGATATACCTGATAACAGCTTTCTATCCTATTATTATCACTTCTTCAAAGCAATTCACAGCACCATTCTTGCAGACTACAATGAAGCAAAAGAACATTTTGAGAAAGCTGAAAATTTTTTAATGTATGTACCTAATGAATTAGAGAAAGCTGAATTTAATTATCGTTTAGCTTCATGTTACTATCAAATCTATAAACCGCTTTTAGCTATTGACCACATACGAGTAGCAAAAGATATATTTTCTAAACATGCGGGCTATGAAATGAATGTAGCTTTATGTGATAACATTTTTGGGTTATCTTGTATAGATTTAAGACAATTTGAACAAGCCGAAGAAAACCTTAACGCCGCCATAGATATTCTAAAAAATAAAAATGAAAGAACATTGTTACTACGTGTTAGAAATAACATCGGACTATTGTATGCAAATCAAAATCTGTCTTCTTTAGCAATTCGTCACTTATCAGAAGTTACGGAAAACATACCAAATCATTTTAAAGCCCTATATTTACAAGCAGATGAAAATTTAAAATTAGGTGAAACAGAAATTGCATCTCAACTCATTGAAAAGGGTTTAACTATCTGCAATGAATTAGGGAATAAGGAATATCAATACCGTTTTACAATTCTAAGAGAAATGAACAACACATCTAACACTACAGAATTAGAAACTGCTGTATTAGCAGGAGTTTCATACTTTAAAAAAGAAGAATTATGGGATTGTATTGAAGAATATGCAGAACGACTAGCGAATAAATTTTATGCAGAGGAAAATCATGCGAAGGCTAGTAAATATTTCTACATTAGTAATGAAGCAAGAAAAAAACTATTAGCTAAAGGGGCGTTAAAGTAATGAAAAAGATTGGATTAACAATAACAGGATTAGCGTTAGCTGGAATTATGACTTTTAGTGTTAACAACATTCCAGGATTTTCGACATTAAACAAAGGTGACACACCCGCACCACAAAGACCTGATTTAGCATTAAATATAGGTGATACTCCT
>NZ_KB895657.1:0-3317 GCF_000374885.1 Bacillus sp. 105MF
GATTCAGGACCAATCCCTTTTCTCTGCAAAACATGTGCCAACTGATTTGCCCGCGTATCCAGTTCACCATAGGTCCACTCTCTCATTTGATCGACTACTGCAATCGCATCGGGACGTCGTGCTACTTTGTCCTCAAATCTGTCGCAAATAAGACCCTCTTGGGACATTTCCATTGCGGTGTCATTCCATTCTTCCAGTAGTTGCTTCTGTTCTGTCTTCGTAACATACACCAGCTCCGACAGGGGTTGATCAACGTTCTCGATCATTTGCTTTAACGCCTGGCGTAAATGACCCAACATCCGTTCAATAGTTAATCCATTAAACTTGCTACGATCATACATCAGCTTTAACAATAACTGACTTCCTGGAACAACAGTCAATCCTAATGGATAGTGGGTTTGCTCTACTCCTTCCAAATCACCAATTTCTAGATTTCCTGAAGACTCCTCTTTCACCGGGTAGTTTTCAAACACATACAAGCTATGGAACAGCGGTGTCCCTCTTGGAACTTCACTCCATCCTTGAATCTCTGTCAAAGAAGCGTATTCATATTGTCTTCTTTCTATCTCTTCCTCTTGTATCTTCTGTAACCAATCCCTTACTTTCAGATCATCTGTCAATTGGATTCGCGTCGGTGATGTGGTAATAAAAGGACCTACGATGTGCTCGACATCAACAATCTCCGTAGGGCGTCCCGAGCTTGTTACACCAAAGACAATGTCGTTCTCGCCACTGTATCGGCTCATGAGATACGCCCACGCACCTTGAATCACCGTACTCAAAGTGAGCTTATTACGCTTCGCCCAGCTTTGTAACGCTTGGGTCTGCTCTTTTGACAAACAAACACCCTTCTCTGTATAGCCTTTTTCTTGCTCTTTACTCTCTAAGCCAAGCGGGGTTGGTGCTGTAAAACCTCTAAGTTTCTCTCTCCAAAATTGTTCCGCCTGCTCCTGCTCCTGCTCTTTCAGCCATTTAATATATTTCTTGTATGGCGATGACTTTGGTAAATTCACAGCCTCTCCGTTCATCCTCTTCTGATACACTGTAAGCAATTCGTTAAAGACCAGTGGCAAGCTCCATCCATCCAACAAAATATGGTGATGCGTCCAAACAACCCGATATTCTTCCTCCGCTTCTTGAATGACAGTCACCCGCATCAATGGCGCTTCATCAAAAAGAAAAGCTTGTTTTCGATCCGATGCCAAAAAGGCTTTTCGTTTCTCCTCTTTTTCTTCGACAGACAGCGCACGCCAATCCACTTCATTCAGCTTAAATGGGATATGATCATACACCACTTGTAAGGGCTCTTCAATTTCATCCCACACAAATGCTGAACGAAAAATTTCATGCCGCTGAATCACCGATTTCCACGCCTGCTCGAAAGTAAGGATATCCAATTTCCCTCTAACCAGGAAACTCAATTGCACCACATAAGGCGCTACATGTTCATTCTCTTGATCATGCAGTGTATGAAAGAGCATGCCTTCCTGTAAAGGCGATAGCGGATACAGGTCGGTAATGGGATGATTCTTTCCACGAGTCATCTTAGATAGTACTTTGGTCAAATCTGCTTGGGTGAGATTTGCCATCGCAAAATCCGAAATGGTCAGCGCAGATTCTCCATCCGAAGAGTAAATCAATCTACTCAGTTGATGGAGCATATTCTCTGCAACACTTTGAATGGTTGACTTCGCAAACTGTCCAACATTGTACACCCAAGTGAACTGAAGTTTTCCATCGGTTACAATTCCGATTACATCGATTAAATGTGATCGCTTGGAACCAGGAGCATGGTCTAAGCGCGTAAACCCGGTCTCCGGAACAACCATCGCATCGTCAGAGAACATTTGGTCAAATTGTCCAAGATAGTTAAAACTAATGGATGGTGTAGGCTGAGACTCCAATCGCTCACGCATCGCTGGATTCAAGTACCGCAAAATCCCATAGTCAACGCCCTTATTAGGAATTTGGCGCACTTGTTCTTTGACTGCTTTTAATGCTGTAATTAGCGTGTTGGCACCTGTAGTATTTAAGTGAACAGGATAAATACTTGTAAACCATCCTACAGTTCTCGATAGGTCAATGTCTTCAATAATCTCTTCTCGACCATGACCCTCCAGATCCACGGTCAGCGTCGAATGACCTGTCCATGCTGCCGTAGCCTGTACCAATGCTGCCAATAGTACTTCATTGATTTGGACACGATGGGTGCTTGAAATCTCTTGCAATAACGCACGGGTCTCTTTCTCATCCAGCACCACGGTAATCTCCTCAGTTGCTGCGTTTGCTGGATCTTCGAGGGTGACATCCACTGGTAGCATAGCCACTTCTTGTTCGAACTGCTGCTCCCAATAATCACGCACTTCTTGCGCAATCCCAGCTTCAGCGTAATGATGCAATTTCTCCGACCACGCTTTAAAGGATGTACTCTTCGTAGATAATTGGATCTTCTGATCCTGGCTCGCTTGATTATACGCCGTTTGTAGATCCTCCAGTAAAATCCGCCAAGAAACACCATCTACTGCTAAGTGATGAATCACCCAGAATAATCGGCCGGCTCTTTTCTCACCTTCATCAAAATACACCATCCTCATTAGCGGTCCTGCGTGTAAGTGTAAGCTTGCTTGTGCAGTGTCAATCTCCGTTTGAATCACTTGATGCCATTCTGCTTGCGGCACTTCGTCTAATGAAATCACGGTCAGCGTCGATTGTTCTTCGATCCCTTCGTTCCGCTGTTTCCAAGCTCCATCCGGTAAACGTTCATATCTTAAACGCAAGGCATCATGATGGATTAGAAGGGTACGCACAGCTTTCTCCAGTAATACTATATCCAGTCGCTCTTTTGTTCTAAAAAACATGGATTGATTCCAATGGTGTGGGTTAGGATGATCTTGTGCAAAAAACCATTGCTGGATTGGTGTAAGGATCAGTTCTCCAGTTACAACTCCCTGCTCTGCTTGTACACCCTGTTCTTCTTTGACTACTTGCGCCAACTCGGCAATCGTTTGGTGTTCAAACATTTGCTTTGGTGTCAAATGCAAACCTGCTTGCTTCGCACGAGAGACAATCTGAATGCTGAGAATCGAGTCTCCACCAATTTCAAAGAAGTTATCATGGATTCCCACCTTTTTAATCCCTAATACTTGCTTCCAAATGGTAGCCAGTGTTTCTTCTTTACCATTCCGGGGTGCAACACATTCACTTTCAATTTCCCTCTCCTCCGGTACAGGCAAGGCCTCACGATCAACTTTACCGTTAGCAGTTAGTGGAATAGCTTCCATCATCAAAAATCCTGAAGGAACCATATGGCTTGGTAG
>NZ_KB895658.1:0-2972 GCF_000374885.1 Bacillus sp. 105MF
GAAACATATGCCCGAAGGCATAAAGATAAGGCAAGTTAGGTATCTCAATAATATAGTGGAACAAGATCATCGTTTTATTAAGAAACGTGTGCGTTCTATGTTGGGATTCAAGTCTTTTGACACAGCTACATTCATTCTTTCGGGAGTAGAACCCATGCATATGATCAAAAAAGAACAGATTGATTTACGGGATCAGTCTGTCCAAAATCAGAAAGAATTCATCCATCAATTGTTGGGGCATACAGCATAAGATACGTTTCCGCTAGGAATATATGCGCTTTATTCTCTTTTATTTTATCTTTGCACCAGAACCGGAAAAAGGAAGGGATTTAGATAGGGCATCTAGAAAGCTAAAGTTATTCCCCAAAAAGGGCAGTATTTTCGCCCTACTCGGTTCCAATGGGGCGGGCAAGACAACGGTTGTAGAATAAACGTCTGATGAACACATGGCTCTATGCTAAGTGCAGGACATATCTCTATTCTGATAACCCAGAAAAGGAAGTGAGTCAGATTTTGATTGCCAATATTCATTCTCTTTAATGCATCGAATCCACCCTTTTTGACAAAGGGCTTTCAAGCATGAATAACAAAAGAGAATTTGTAGTTTTAAAACAATAGGGCTGATAAAAAAGTAAAAAGAGGGAAACCAAATGAAAAAGATTACAACAGAAGATTTTTGTTCATCAAAAAATGGGAAAAAAGGAGAGATACATGATGGGACAAAGTAACAAAGGCTTCTCCGAAACAGGGCTGCACAAAATGCGCAACGTGCTGGCACGGCATGTCGATTCCGGGAAGATTCCTGGGGTCGTCGCCTTAGTCAGCCGGAACGGTGAGACGCACGTCGAAGCGCTCGGCACCATGCGCCATGATGGTGGTGCGCCGATGCGCCGGGACACGATCTTTCGGATGGCCTCGACGTCCAAGCCGCTTGCAATTGCGGCGGCAATGATCCTGCTCGACGAGTGCAGGCTGCGGCTGGATGACCTGGTAGAGACGTGGCTACCGGAACTCGCCGACCGGCGGGTGCTGAAGCGGATCGACGGCCCGCTGGACGATACCGTGCCAGCGCGGCGGCCGATCACCGTACGGGACCTGCTGACTTCCACGTTCGGGCTCGGCATGGATATTACGTCGCTGGGCACTCCGATCATGAACGCAATCTTCGAGAAGGGGCTCACGCCCGATTTACCGGTGCCGATGCCCGAGCCTGATGAGTGGATGCGCCGCCTTGGCGAGCTTCCGCTGATGCACCAGCCCGGAGAGCGCTGGCAATACCACATCAGTAACGATCTACTTGGCGTGCTCGTCGCCAGGGTCACGGGCCAGTCGTTTGAGACGTTCCTGCGCGAACGCATCTTCGCCCCCCTAGGCATGAAGGACACCGGTTTCCACGTGCCCGCCAACAAGATTGACCGGTTGCCGACCCTCTACGCCCCCGACACGCAGACCGGAGAGTTCATCGTGTGGGACGAGGCCAAGGGAGGACGCTGGAGCCAGCCTCCGGCGTTCCAGGGCGGCGGCGGTGGGCTGGTCTCCACCGTCGACGACTACAACGCGTATTTACGGATGCTGCTGAATCATGGGATGCACGAAAGCGAACGGATCCTGTCCCGGCCCGCCGTCCAACTGATGACCACCAACCGTCTCACGCCCGAGCAGCAAGCCGCTCGAAACGCCATGGCCACCAACAACGTCCATGTGTCATTCGGCCAAGGGCAGCATGGCGGCTGGGGCTTCGGGATGGCGGTACGCACCTACCGTGGCGACTACGCGCCCATCGGCCAGTTCGGCTGGGACGGCGGAAGCGGCACCACGACCTACGCCGACCCGGACAACCAGCTCACCGGAATCCTGCTTACCCAGGTCGGGCTGTCAGTCCCGAATTCGGCACGGCTTATCCACGACTTCTGGACCATGGTCTACCAGGCAATCGAAGACTGACACCTAGCCCGCGGTTCGTTTAAAAAAAGGCCGGTGAATTTCATCGACCTTATTGGGACAGAATCAGGACGTGACGCGGAGTTGGTTGGACGGAGTGGAAGCGGGCATGGCCGCAAGGCTTCTGTTGCAAAGTTTTCTACATATGAAGATACACTCTAGAAAACAGGATCTATGAGAATCAGGCATGAGATATTTTAAAGGAAAACAATTCAAGAAAGATATTATTTTAGTAGCTGTCGGCTACTACTGCCGTTTTTCTTTAAGTTATCGCGATGTTTCTGATATCCTGAAAGAACGTGGTATTTCAGTTCACCCAACAACCATCATGCGATGGGTTCATGAATATGGCAATCTCATCTATCAAATTTGGAAAATGAAAAATAAATCTGCACGCTTATCTTGACATTTGGATGAGACTTATATCAAAGTTAAGGGAGAGTGGCGTTACCTCTATCGTGCAATTGATAAAGATGGACACACATTAGATATTCAACTTCGTAAAAAACGAGATCATCAAGCTGCCTATGCCTTCATGAAAAGATTAGTAAAACATTTTGGAGAACCAACGGTTCTCATTACAGACAAAGCGCCAGCATTACTTTGCGCATTTAACAAATTAAGAAAACAAGGATTTTATCAAACTACAATCCATTGTGCAATCAAGCATTTAAACAATCTTATTGAACAGGATCATAGGCATGTAAAGAGACGTTTTGCCAAATCCGCAGGATTTCAAAATCTTCGTCATGTTTCACGTACGATAAAAGGTATTGAAACCATTCATGCTCTATATAAACAAAGGCGAAGTCTTCAAAGAGACTTCGCCTTTTCAACGTACAATGAACTTCAACAATTACTAGCTACTTCTTAAACATTACTCCTCATTTACCAACCTGTTTATGCTTTTTTCAAACTTTGCAACAGAATCCATTGCCCTTTCACTTTAATATAAGTTTCATCGACTCTCCATGAATCATTTGTTGTTTTAAGATGATGTCGTACTTTCTCTTCTAATTGAGGTCCATATT
>NZ_KB895659.1:0-2748 GCF_000374885.1 Bacillus sp. 105MF
AAGAATGACGGGAATTAGTGTAAGTACCTTGCAACGAGAAAAAAGAAATCGTTTAAAAACTGAGTGAATAAAAAATGGTGGGTACTTTTATGAATATTCATTTTGGAGAACTTGAAGAAAAAGGCATAGGTGAATTAGAAGAAACAGAGTATGTTATTAAATAAAACCATATTTCTTATCTATATTCAAAAAACACGATACCCTCAGGTGCATTTTCAGGCATTTAATTATAATTTTGTGTATTAAGCCCTTTTAAAATTGCAAATTTCGTTCAACTAAAAAAGTCGATTATCCTTTAGCGTACGAAATTCGCGAAATGTTGGTGCTACCCCATGAAGTGTATGTCGATGGCATATATGACGAAGATAAATCGGACGAACTTATGTGGATGGTTACGAAGCAGTCTATGAAACAGTCTGCAATGAACATAACGCATTTAGTAGGCGAATTTGTATTCGTTAATGACATTTATCGATTAGTAACAGGTGAAGATTGGCTGTCAGAAGAAAAAGACAGCAGACTAGAAGCAGCTGGATGGCTAGCTTTAACAGCACTTCCTGTTAGCAAGTTGGAGAAGATAGTAAAAGAGATCAAAGCAGGGAATAAACTTTTAAAAGGTGTCGCACTTTCTGCAGAAGAATTAAAAATATTAAATGAGGCTGGATACTTTGACAAAGCCATCAAAGTCGAGAATGTTGACAAAGTCAGCAAGGTCGAAAATGTTGGGAAAGTCAGCAAACTTAATTTCAGAAATACAGAAAAATTAGAATCACATTTTTTAAAACACGGTGGTGAATTTGGAGGAACATATTCTAATGCAGCTGAGTATCTAGCAGGAGCTAATGATGTAATAAAAAATGGAACAAAAGTTCAGTACAATTATAAAGGAGAACTAAGGACAGGATATGTTAAATTTATGAAGAATAGTAGTTTAACTAATCCCAAAGGTGTCCCTATAAAAAGTTACGCTAAGTTTGAATTTGTGGGAACAAATAATTTGGGAGAAATTACAACATATCATGTTGAAAGTGGTAAAACTTTTTGGAAAATGTTGAATAACAATAAAAATATTCCTGTTATTAATCCTGTAGAATAGAGGAGAAATTATGAATAACAAAATAAAAATACATAAATTTGACCCCCTTGTTGAGGAAGAAGTAAACTTTTTAGTAAATAATCAAGAAGTTATAGGATTTGATGTATCACCAAAAAAGCTGGAAGTGGACAAAGAATATGAAGCTGAAATAGATATATTTGTAAATGATATTTTGGATATAGAGGAACAAAAAGATATATATTTGAAAAAAATTGAACATATCAATAATTATAGTTATATGCTTTTTGGTGAAATGTTAAAAGATAATATTTTAGATGTAGGGTTTTTTATTACAAGTGATTTATTTGAAGATTATCAGTATTTGATAGGGCAATATGTTTTTTTGAAAGTTGATAGATTACAATTGTATTGTGAATAGTCTATTTTGCTAGATTCTGAGAGTAAAGAGAATATTTTTAACATAGATTAAGTAACATCAAAAGGTGTATATGATATACACCACTAGTTAACATAAGACTACTTATCAGTAGCCCATGTATCTAGAAATCTCAAAAAGTCCCTTCAGATCTTCTGAAGAGACTTTTTATTCATAAAACCATTAACTTAAGAGATTTTTTCCAATTTGAATAATAATAAATGAACTGAATTAATAAAGTTATTACTGAAATTCCAGTTAAGGTTACAAAAAAAGTTAATCCCAAATCTGATAAATAGGTTACTATCAGAGTGATAACTACAAAAGGAATTGAGGCTAAAACATTATAAAAACGTTTTTTATAAAAAAGATGATTTTTTTCATTTATATGATTATCGACCATAAAAATCCTCCTCTTTCTTTTCTAAACTTCATATATATTCACATCAATAGAATACCTAAATTTTACCACATCATAAGGTATTATTAACATAATTGTCGTTAACGGCAGTCAATTTATTAAGTAATAAAAAAATATTTAATCTTCATATGGATCTTTTTCTACAACCTTGGAGGCTAACAATAAATTAGAAAACTTATCAGCAACTAATTCTCGATGTTCTATAATTTCATCTGTTTCTTCCCCATAATCATGAACTAATCTATAAACTGGCGGATCTTCTCCTTCATGAATACAAATAAAATAAGGATTTCCAGTTTTCATAAGACAGTAACCAATAGAAATATAACCTTTTTCAAATACAGCATATCCAGGTACAGCTTCAATAGTTTCAATTATCATTTCATCTTTATCTAAAAGTAACATTAAAGACATTCCATCATCATCTTCAGAAGGTAAAAATTCTTGCCAAATTATTTTACTTGCACAAAGAGGGGTTGTTCTCATTAAATCTGTTAACCATTCTGGTAACAAATTCATTAACTTAGACTGTAATTCTTCTATTTCTTCCACAGTAGCAATTTTACCCGATGTAAGACTATTTTCTATCATATATTTAGCTGCTTCAAAAACTTGTAGACTCATGTGTCTTCATCCTTTGTTATAATATAATATTTTATATATTTAATATTACATTATTTTTAGATAAAACCTTTAATTTCAATTATCATGAATATATATCTTATTCTAGTGAGGTTTACATAACCTATCATTATCAGCAGTAACCAAATCCCAGAAAACCATTCATACCAAAAGTTTTCCAGCTTTCCGTTCCCTTCTCTATATGCAGTATTTCATACATTCCTGTCACAACAG
>NZ_KB895660.1:0-2664 GCF_000374885.1 Bacillus sp. 105MF
ACGAGCAGTTCTTATGGGGAGGAGCTGGAAACGGGTCATAACCGATACTGCGCCAGTTCTTTACCCGACAAATTTTATTTAAAACATGGAAATCTTTCTTTCAAATTGACAAATGTAAAGAAATCAAGAAAGAACGCTTAGAGTGCCATTTATATGGACAACTCATCGGAATCCTCCTCTGTTCTTCTACAATGTTTCAAATGCGACAGTTTCTGCTTGAAAAGAAAAAGCAAGAGCTAAGTGAATACAAAGCCATTTATATGATAAAAAATTATTATCAGTTGTTTTATGAAGGATTACAAAAAGGCACCCAAGAATTATCAAAAATTTTTCTACGTTTTTTTTTGCCTTTTGGAGAAAAATGGACGAAAACCCCATACGTATGAGAAGAAAACAGTCTTTGATATCTTAGGTGTTGTCTATGAATGTACGATGTCACAAAAACGAAAATGTGCATAATTTTTTTAAAAATCCTATTCAGTAGGTTTATTTGTCATGCACATTTTTTATGTAGTCATCAAAAATCAAAGAGAATACACTACTATATAAACTCTTAGAACGCTTAGCTTGATGGCGATGGGGTACCACCCACATTTTAACGAAAATATACACTAAGCAAATTTCGACATAAAAATAGCCGGATTTTCTACTCTAAGAAAAATCCAGCTTTTATTTTTAGACTTGTTGTAAGGGACGAAGAGCTTCTAATGTTGTAGTATCTTTCGTATCGAATCGATACTCACCTAAAAAATTAATATGTTCCCACCCTAGTGGTGAGATATGTTTTAATAGTTCTTCATTAAATCCATACGTACTATTTAACATTTCTACAGCTTTACTTAAATATGTGGTATTCCATATAATGATGGCATTAATGAGAATACTTAATGCACTTGCTCGTTGCAATTGATCTTGGAGTGCACGCTCACTTTTTATTATTTATTACACCTATCTACCACCTTAATAATTTATACAAGATTTTATGCAAAAAAGAAGAAAAAGAAAATAACGAGGATCCCTAGAATCCCCGCTATATCAATCATGTATAAAATCTTGCATATCGATTGTACATCAAAAAGAAGAAAGAACCGAATCAAAACAAGGATTCCCCCTTGTCCTTGCTACCGATAATGAAACGTTATGTTAACCTTATATGTATAGAGTATTCATAAACCATCATACTCTTATTCATCTTTTTTATTAGGTTCTTGGATTTGGAGTAATTCAACAAAAACACTTGGCATGTCCTGTATTTGAATTCGATTGTCTACAAAATGTTGCAAATTAAATCCATTAAAAAGAGCCATTCCTGCTGTTGCTAAAGTTCTGGCATCCAATGAACTTCCGACAATACCTTCATTTTTCATTTCTTGAATAAAATGTGTAGTAAACGTCCTCCATTCTTCCATCTGGAGAGTAAGTATCTCTTTTATCTGTGGTAATTCATTCGAAATCATACAGCCTTGAAGAAGCATAGAAGAAGACCCCTTCTCATACTTAATATCTCATTTCCTCTATTCGGAAATGATCTTATTAACCAATAAAAACTACGAAACTCATATCCACAATCCTCCATCCACCGATAGACTTCCGTTGTATATAAGTCATCTTTTCGTTTTATTATTTGAACTTTATATTTTTTACTTGGAGAAAAAAACTCTGCTATTACCTGCTCCATAACTAAATTCACCCCTTTCAAATATTCATGTACAAACAGTATAATTTCTATTTCAAAAAACACAAAAAGAACCATTTTGGTTCTTTTTATTTTTTAAAATCCTATTTTATACCTTTATATTCACTTATGTCCGCATCATGGAACGCCTCTCGCCATACATCAAATGTTTTACAGAGTTCCCTAGTACCCTTCTTATGTAGATGAACATACTTATACCCATATTCATCTCCTTTTTTATGACGAACTTGGTTATTTTTTTTATTATAATTCTACCAGATCGGGTAATATCGTATTGTTCTTCATATCCTGTAACACTTCTTCTCTCTTCCACCATATCTTTCACCTCTAATAAATTGAGATTTTTTTAACTAGTTACATTTTCAAATCTGATTTATGAGTATTTATATTTTTATATTAACATAGACCTCTATTCACTCAGTGAATGACCCCTCCTTAACACTCTTACGAGTCGTTTGAAGAAGAGGCTTCCTGTTTCATAGAGCGTTGCTGCTTGGGAACCCAAGCAGTCTTACATACTCTCCACAGGCGTCGTTTATACTGTTTGGACACAACCTTGCCCTACAGTTTCATTCTTCGGTCGTTCTCACAAGTAATTGCTCTAATCCTTTCCGCAAAATGTTTAGACTTGCATTATAATCTCTGTCTAACACCGTTCCACACTTTGTACAAATATGTGTCCGAATCGAAAGTGATTTTTTCACACGATTCCCACAGCTAGAACAATCTTGTGATGTGTACGCTGGGTCTACTCTCACTAGTAAACCGCCAAATTTCTCACACTTATACAAAAGCATCTTACGAAAAGCGCCCCAGCCTGCATCAAAGATCGACTTCGAAACTTTTCGATTCCGAACCATCTTTCGAATATCAAGATTTTCTATACAAATCACCGAATACATTTGCGTGAGATGATAACTTAATTTGTGTAAGAAATCTTTTCTTTGATTCGCTACCTTTTCATGAAG
>NZ_KB895661.1:0-2615 GCF_000374885.1 Bacillus sp. 105MF
GTAGCCATCGATCCATTTTGATTTAGATAATACCAACTTTTCCCTTTCTTTAGCCAGCCAGTAGCCATCGATCCATTTTGATTTAGATAATACCACTTTCCATTTTCATATAACCAGCCTGTTTTTGCTTCTCCGTTATTCTCTAGGTAATTCCAACCTATTCCATCATCTATCCAACCTATTGCCATTTCACCGTTGTCTTTAAAGTAATAACGTTTTCCATCTATCCTTGTCCATCCTAATGCTCTCTCTCCATTGTCTTTTAAGTAATACCATTTCTCATTTATCAGTTTCCAACCGATCAACATCTCACCGTTATCTTGAAGGTAGTACCACTTTTCATCGACTAGCGTCCAGCCCGTTTGCATTTGCCCTGTATATTCATCTAAGTAATACCATTTGCCGCCTTCGTACAGCCAACCAGTAGCAAGTTCTAATGTTTCAGCATAAACATAATACCAATGGCTTGTCCCATTCAACTCTATATAATTCCAACCAACTGGAGGAGCTTGAAGTGTAATGTCACCATCACTTAAATCTTCAAAACTCTCATTATCTGCAAGCTCGATTTCTTCATATACATTAGAATTATATGCCACTAATGATTTATACCAAGGAGAAATCCTATGAATTTTCCACGTACCGATTTGTTCATAATTGAATTCACTTCTATAAATAGCCTCAAATCTTTTGGTTTGTTCATTATAGTTTAAGTATGTAATTTGATATTGTTCTTCTTCCTCTTCATTTAAATAAGGAAGACTATATTCTACCTGAAGTACTTCACCTTTTTTTGGTTTTACGATTTCTTCATTTACCTCCACACGAATTTGAACGTTGATTTCTTTACCAAAAAGCACCTCTTTTGGCGTCACATGAACGCTTTTAATCCAATCAATATGCTCTGTTTCCGCACCTACTTCTTTACTAAACACCACGCTCATCATAACCATGACTACAAGCATCATCGCTTGCATCAAAATTTTTCGCATCGTACCCATATGTATGTAGCCTCCTGCATCCATAAAATTGTGACTTGTCATTCCACCCTGAAAGTTTTTATTGTTACGAATAGTAACGATAAAAACTTTCAGGGTGGAAAACAGAAAAATCTAGAATAATATAGCAAACTCCAAAAATATCTTACAATTCTTTTTTATTATCTATTTACAATAAAGAATCTGTCTTTGTTTATTATGGGTTAACCCTAATCATCCATTGGTTGCTTACTGAAAATACTTAATTTCAATCTTATGATTAGGGTGTATGATTATAAGTTAAACAATGAAATATTAGAGGTACCAAGGATTTTTACAAAGAAATAATAGATAAAAAAACTGATTTTAAATCGTATTGGAAATAAAAGTAAGACTATGACCTATTTTTACGCGTATCTCGGCTGTACCCCTATTTCATATAATCCTCCTAAAAAACTCTAATTTTTTTAATCTTGTCACATCTTGCTAAACTATCTTTCTCTAAAAATCATTTTAAAATGAAACAACTGTATTGTTACCAATACAGTTTCTTTATAAACTCCTGTTCGTGTTGCCTATATATTCGATATTTTCTGGGGATAATTTATTTTTTGAAATTAAGATATTTTTTCCAAAACAGAACGGGGAGAATCACAAATGCGATATTCTAAAGGGAAACCCTCCAATACTTCTTAGTTATTTCTAACAAATCTATCATATATAACATAGCTTACTTTTAAGTCATGAACCCAGTTTATGTTGGCTGTAGGGTGCAAGACAAAACAGGGGAAAGGAAGATAATTTGGATGAGGCTCTATCAATCTAGTGATATATATTAAGGGCATTTACATAGAACTCACAAATATTTCTTTTGCAAAACGAAAAGGAGTTTTGTATCACTTGTATTGGTATGGTAACCACGTAATATGAAACAACCGCTTATTCACTTTCCTTAAGATTTAGGGGAAAATTAGCGGAAAAGTGTACGGATGTTCACACATTACACTCCATTTTATCTTCTATTTCCTTTAGCCTGTTCCATTAAAAAATTGGAGCGTCTGTTCACTCCTACTAAATAAATTAAAGAATGAAAATAAAAAAAACAAGATAGAATTTACATTTGGAAACATTTTCATTTGTAATTATAAAAATTTTTCTACAATTTTCTACAAATTATTTACAGACTACCTTTATATCCCTTATATTAAAAGTAACCATATGCAAATACTACACAATGTGTAAAAATTACTTGATAAATCATACACGTAGCGAAGGATCAGAAAGGACTTCATTCACTTCTCCTATAAAGAGTAAAAAAGAGGTAATGACCATGAAGGTTCTGGTGCGAAAACTTCAAGATAATTGCAAGTAATCTCTAAATCTTGGACAGAGTGATACTATTACTCTAAAAAAGGTGCGTAATCAGTATGGAAAAACGAAATTTATTCAAGTAGAAGCATTATCATCATGATATTATTTTGCAAACAGTAAGATGGTACCTACGGTACAACTTGAGCTTTCGTGATTTGGTGGAAATGATGGTGGAACGGGGCTTATCCGTTGCTCATACAACGATTATGCGTTGGGTTCATCAGTATGGTCCTGAATTAGACAAAAGAATCCGTCGTCATCTCAAGC
>NZ_KB895662.1:0-2523 GCF_000374885.1 Bacillus sp. 105MF
AACGTTTTTACGAAAAGAATTTTATCTGTAATTCCTTCCAATGCATCTACCAAATACGACAATCCAATAATTATCATCCAACCAATCGAACGGAGAATATAGTTCGTAAATCCACCAATTTCTAAGTACTCACTAAATGTTTTTAGTATTTCTAACACTTTCTCATCATTCATGGTTTCACCCGCTTTCTCTTAAGCTTCAAATACTTCTTGTATAGTCATATCAAGATACTCATCCACTTCGTCTACTCGTATAACAATCGGCGCTTCACCGGTTCCTCCTGGTTGTAACACCACAACGCCATTTCTAAGTCCAATCATTACTTCTCTCCCCGCCATTACTTGATTCCCGTAAACTTGTAAAATTTGTTGTAAGGAATTGGTTACTTGCATCATACTTCCTCCTTTACGCCTTCTTTTTCTAATAAACCATCCATAATTTCACCGTACTTCCCATTAATCAAACGATACGTATTCTTATCAATTTGTCCTGTCGTTACTAATATTTTCAAATCGTCAATAAAGCTTTCCATTGTACTTGCCTGAATATCCGCTAACGGTCTATTCCATTGCTTCATACATTTCTTTTCAATCACACTCCAAATGGAACGATGTGTTTCAAAGAATTCTTCCGCTGTTTTTTGTTCCCAATTTTCTAAGGTAAGTGGTTCAAAAACACTAGATGATTCTACTATCACAACTGGTTCTGATGAATATGCTTCTTCTGGAATCTCAATCTCTTCATCAATATCCGCAAATTGTGGTTCCTCATACTCTTCTTCTGAAGGCGTCGGTACAGGCTCTGGTTCAGATCCTGGTGCAATTTGTTTTGGCTCTTCTGATTGCCCAGTTGGCTCCTCTTCTTGTTTTGGGAAGAAATCAATTATGAGATCCCTTGGATTCACATATTCATGTAAAGAACGAATGTCGATATCTAAAATGGATTGATCTGTATCAAAGTCATCTCCCAGGTACTCCCAACGGTATTTCATGACCGTTTTTCCTCGGTTCAGAATAGGAAACGGCTCTATCTTTTCAAACTTATTATCACGACGCTTCATAAAGCGTATTACTGCACTTTCTCCTTCTTGGAACCTCATTAACTCTGTTGGCGTTAATAATGGTTTCGTATCAATCCCTTCTGTCTTACTCTTATCAATTGATAATCCTTTTCCACTCCGAGATAATGAATTGATTGTTTGATTCCCTAACTTTTCAGATATTTCTTTTGCGGTTTCTTTATTACCCGATTGAATATAAATTTGATTCCCGCAATTGTCTTGAATGGTGGTACTTGCATCTCCATATTTCATTTTCAACTGCGGAAGAGCTTGCACAATGAGGTTAAATCGGATGTTTCGTCCTAAACATACCGTTACAATATTCCCCATATCATCAATTGCAGGCATATTTCCAAACTCATCTAATAAATACACTACTTCTCTATGACACTTCCCACCACGAGCTAAACCAGCATACTTGGAGAGCACAAAATATAACTGTCTAATAAAGATTGAGGCAATGACATGATTACTAGAATCATAGTCTGGAACGATCATAAAGACCGCAATTGGTTTTTCAAAAATGACAATGCTATCAATTTGTAATCCATCTTGTTTCTCGACAACTTTGAATGTTGTTTCACCTGTATCCTTGTTGATTGTTTGGATCTCTACAATCATTTTCTTCTTCGTTTTACTCTCCATCACATGAATACGCTGACCTTTTTTTACATTTTGCTGGAAATTCAGTTCAAAACGACCTGCTGTATCTGTTTTGATACTTTCTTTCGAACCATCAGGGAAGATTATCTGTACACGTACCCTTGGTGTTCCTTTTCCTTGCAAGCTCTTCCCAAAGCCTATTCGTTTTAAATCGATACTATTACGAGATGTCATTTTCGCAATGCCATCAAAAGTAAAGATGGATAGTTTACTCATTGTAGTACTAAAGATACTTCCTCGTGTTGTCCCGCCCTTTGCAAAGCTAGAAGTTGCAAATTGCATCTTCGCAACACTCTCAGCGGGAAGCATTTCAAAATATATATCTAATGCATTTTGGGTATTTCCTTGTGCATCAATTACAATTTCTTTGGAACCAAGCTCCGATAACATGTTTGCGACTGCATACATCGAAATTTTATCCTCTGCCTTTTCCTGGATACATTTATCTATAACCGCTAAAATTAATGCATTACATAAACTCATCGCACTATTATTCCAAAATGGATCTTTCACATTTGGATTGTAATAAAGTGAAAAGGATAATGTATTACAAAGTGTTTGGGCTGTTGCTGTATCACCTTGTTTATAGGCATCTTTGATAAGTTGAAGCAAGTTGTAACTCATCGACTCTAACGGGTTAATTAAATTTAAAACTTCAATATGAAACCCCCGTTTTTCCAGCGTTTTTTTCGATGCCGCTAGCAATTATGGTGATAGGTAAAGCTTTGATGCAATCTCCACCTTTTCCCCCACCTCACACCGTACGTGCTAGTTTCCTAGCATACGGCGTTCCATCGTGT
>NZ_KB895663.1:0-2496 GCF_000374885.1 Bacillus sp. 105MF
CCGTAAAAGAAGCTGTTGTACTGGTAAGAGAGGATCATCCAGGAGACAAACGATTGGTAGCTTATGTAGTTGGTGAAGGAAGTGTAAATGAATGGCGGGAGCATCTGAAAACACATTTACCGAATTACATGGTTCCGGCACACTTTGTCGAGATGGCATTTTTACCACTCACACCGAATGGAAAACTCGATTTAAAAGCATTGCCTGTACCTGATGAACCATCTACTGAAAATACTGTATACCCACGAACTCCGATGGAAGAGCTCGTTGCATCGGTATGGAGTCAAGTGCTAGGCATAGAAAATATTGGTGTCCAGGATTCCTTCTTCGATCGAGGTGGCCACTCGTTGCTCGCTACCCAAGTTGTATCTCGGTTAAAAGAGACATTACAAATCGAACTGTTAGTACGTGAACTGTTTGAGTATTCAACAGTAGAGGCGTTGGCGAAGCGACTGGATCAATTGCGTAAAGGAGACAAAATACGAGAGATTCCACCGCTTATGCCGATGGAACGGGGAGAAGCCATTTCGCTCTCTTATGCCCAACAGCGCCTGTGGTTCATTGACCAATTCACGCCTAATAGTGCACTTTATAATATACCGATGGTATGCCGTCTTACAGGGGATTGGGTACCCAAAGCATTGGAGACGGGATGGAATCAGCTGATAGAGCGTCATGAATCTTTGCGAACGGTGTTCCATGAAATGGATGGTCATCCTGTGCAGCAGATTCAACCATATGCTTTCCGGTTCCTTCCCCAAATAGATCTAACTACGCTTTCCTCCGAAGAGAGAGAAAGCGTAATGGAAAAATGGATCCAAAACGAAGCCGAAGCGCCATTTGACTTAGGACAAGGTCCGTTGATCCGTGGGCAAATCGTGCAAATCGCAGAAGAAGAATGGATTCTTCTTTGTACCATGCATCATATTATCTCGGATGGCTGGTCGATGGAAATCTTGCTCCAAGAATGGATGGCATTCTATGAAGAAGCGGTTGGTGGAAAACCAGCAGAACTCGCACCATTACCGGTTCAATATGCCGACTTTGCCCAATGGCAAAGGGAATGGATGGAAGAAGAAGTACTTGATCAGCAGCTTGCATATTGGAAGGAAGAGCTGTCTGGCGAGTTACCAGTCTTAATGTTGCCGATGGATCGTCCTCGTTCTGCGGTGCAAATCCATCGTGGATCGACACACACTGTGTTGTTGTCACGCTCGTTACGCGACAAACTGAACGAACTTAGTCGTCAAGAAGAGTCGACGCTCTTCATGACCTTACTGGCATCGTATCAAAGCTTCCTCGCTCGTTATACAGGACAATCGGATATTCTTGTCGGAAGCCCGATTGCAAACCGGAATTATCGTGAGATTGAAGGGTTGATTGGTTTCTTCGTCAACACGTTGGTTTATCGGGCTGATCTGAGTGGCGCACCGACATTCCAAGAGTTGTTGTCTCAAGTACGGACAAAAGCATTGAAGGCGTATGAATACCAAGATGTTCCGTTTGAAAAGATTGTAGATGTCATACAACCCGAGCGAAGTACAAGTCATTCTCCGATCTTCCAAACCATGTTTACCTTGCAAAACACGCAACAAGAGCTTCCAGAGCTTCATGGAAGAAGTTTAGAAACGATGGAAAGTTATGCTTCGATCGCCAAGTTTGATTTGAGTTTAAGCGCCGCAGAGGTGGAAGAGGGTTTATTCCTTTGTTTTAACTATAAGAATGATTTATTTGACGTTGTAACGATCAGACGTATGGCTGAGCATTTTGAAAATTGGTTGAATGAAATCGTGGAACATCCCGATAAATCACTGACGAAGTTGACGATGCTATCGGAATTAGAGAAGCAATTACTGGAAGAGTGGAATGATAATGCTGTAGCGTATCCACGTGAGAGTGTGATCCATAAACTGTTTGAAGATCAAGTGGATCGTACACCTGACACGGTGGCGGTGGTGGATGAAAATCAGCAGTTGACGTATCGAGAGCTGAATGAGAAAGCAAACCAATTGGCCCATTATCTCCAGAAATGTGGGATTGGGACCGAGTCATTGGTCGGTCTCTGCTTCCAGCGTTCAGTTGAGATGATTGTCGGTCTCATGGGGATCTTGAAAGCTGGGGCAACCTATGTTCCATTGGATCCATCGTATCCAGAAAGTCGCCTACGATATATTCTGGAGGACACAGGGATTCAAGTATTGGTCACGAACGAAGCATTAGTAGATTGGATACCTGAAGAAATCGAAGCAGTTTGTTTGGATCGGGATCAAGCGATGATCTCGCGAGAAAGCACCCTTTCACCAATATGTAAAGTGACAGGAGAAAACTTGGCGTATGTAATCTATACTTCGGGATCAACAGGGAATCCGAAGGGAGTTATGGTAGAGCATCACAATGTGATTCGTTTATTTAAATCAACGGAATGTTGGTATCAGTTTGATGAAAAAGATACTTGGACGCTTTTCCATTCTTATGCGTTTGACTTCTCAGTTTGGG
>NZ_KB895664.1:0-2480 GCF_000374885.1 Bacillus sp. 105MF
TGCATATGATGAAAAAGAAGCAACTTCATCAAGGGGTAAAGTCTGCCCAAAATCAAAAAGATTTCATTGATAAATTGTTTGGTATCGCATCATAAACTGTAATTTAGTAGGAAATTCAGGTCCTACTTTTTTTATAATTTATTTTTGCACCATAACCAACCAAAGAACATTATATATACATACAATAAAAATGATAGATTTGTGAAAGACTTTTGTAATATTTATGAAAGAGAAATGAAAGAAATTTAAACTAAGATGAATTTACTGATATTGAGCTTGTTAGTAAAAAGTGCAAGCTGAGAGAGAGGATCAGCATTGTGTTTAAACAATTTAAAATAAATTCTACTAAGAGAGGCAAACAAAAATGAAAAAAACAATTAGAATGGGAAAGAAATTAATTCCTGCAACAGCGGCATTAGGTATTCTTTTTTCTTTAGCCCCTGTTGCAGAGAACAAAGCTAAAGCAGATTTAGCTACGGTAGTGGATGTGGGTATTACCTCATTAGGTATATTGAGTAATGTTTTAGAAAAAGTTGGGATAAGTTTAGGGGATCCTGATTTATCTAATTACACTGGCCCCTATGCAGAGAATGTATCTTACAGAGCTCCTAACTTTAAATCTGGGGAGTTTAATATTTCAGTGCATCATACGAAAGGTGATGGGAATTTCACTAGACCAATTAAAGTGATTTATCCAAATGGGAAAAGTGAGATTAAAAACTTGAAATCAGGGCAGCAGCTTAAGATTACAGAAGCGGGAACAATTGTAGATTTAAAGCCATATGTAGAATCTGTTTCAGAGCACGATCTTCTTTACATAACACAAGCGCAATTGGACGAAGGAAAAACCGGAGTTGCGCTTAATCAAGAGATCACCTTATATGTAGAAAAAACATCCGGTCAAAATAGTGTTCTTGTTGACGAATTTTATAAGAAAAAATTTGGAGAAAACTCTCTTGACGGCTTTAAAGGGTTAGGCGTGGACCGCTTTTCTTATCTAACAGAAGAACAAAAGAAGATAGCAACATTGACTTCACATCCAGTGAAAAGGGAAGTTCTTTCTAATTATGTTACGAATAACCCTAAAGCTAAAGCAGATTTTAATGACCGGTCAATTAATATATTGGCAGAATCAACAAAAATCCTAGATACACCTATTAGAATAATGTCAATAGGTAATAATATGCTCAATCACGGTAATTCTTATCAAATTATTCCCTATAAAAAAGGAAGTAATAAAGTAATTATAAAATCTGGTTCAAAATATCTTTCAGGAACAGAAGACAGAAAGGGGATTCAATATTCAGATTCGATTGGTGATGATGAAGTGTTTGAACTTGTCCAAGTCTCTAACTCACATGATAATAAATTACAATTTCATTTGAAAAACAAGAATGGAGCACGTCTTGGTGGTTATTCCTTCAGTGGCCATGATTTCACGAAGGAAACTAAGGACCGTTGGTTTGAAATTCAGTTCACTGGCAAAACCAACAATGAAGTTAACAACTGGTTAATAGACTGGTACCCAGGTAAAGAACATGAGAAACAGAGTGATGATGAAAGAGTAGAGTTCAAAGCTAATGATAAAAGTGATGGCGCTATATGGACTGCATACGATTTCTCTGGAAAATTGATAAAGAATAGGTGGATAGAACGAGATGGAGCCTACTATTATGCTGATGCTTCTGGAGTTCTCTTGAAGGGTTGGCAGGAAATTAAGGGACATACGTATTATTTTAATCCGGAGTCTAACATCATGGCGTTGCCAAATTCATCTAATGCACAGATTGAGGGTAAGGAGTATCACTTCAATGATTCTGGTGCTCTGCAACGATCAGCCTGGAAAGGTGAGCAATATTCTGATGCTTCTGGAGCGTTTGTTAAAGACGGTTTCCAAGAAATAGAAGGGGAAATTTACTATTTTAAAGATTTCAAGGTTACTAAAAATGAACTGCGTGTAGAAGATCGATTTACCATTCTTCATTTTTCTGACAAAGGCGTACTTGAGAGAGCCACTAATCTGGATGGGAGAGCACTAACTACTTCTCAAATTGTTATTTACGGGCAACGACTAGCCATTGAGCGAGATGGTTCTATTAGAAAACCAGGAATCACTGGAAAGAGACTTTTCCCTCAAGCAGATGGAGCCGATAAGCTCACAATAAGCTATTATAGTTTAGATGATGGAGCTGCCTATTCGGGTTGGAAGGTAATTGATGGGAAAAATTATCATTTCAACAAGGGTAACCACACTACTTTTAATGGGCATGAAACCATCGACGGAAAAAAATATTATTTTAATAATGAAGGGCAAGCTTTTCTGACAGGATTTAAAAAAGATAACGGTAAGATATACCACTTTGATGATAATGGCGTAATGCAAAAGGGCTGGCAAGAAATCGATGGTAAATGGTATTACTTCGATGAATCTGGAGCAGCTAAGATAGGATGGTTCCAAGTTGGTGGTGGGTATCATTTCC
>NZ_KB895665.1:0-2318 GCF_000374885.1 Bacillus sp. 105MF
CGCTTGGCTGCTTGTTTATCTCTTGATTTACTTAGATAAAAATCAATGGTATTCCCTTCTGAATCAACGGCACGATATAAATACATCCATTGCCCGTTCACTTTAATATAAGTTTCATCGACTCTCCATGAATCATTTGTTGTTTTAAGATGATGTCGTACTTTCTCTTCTAATTGAGGTCCATATCGATCACACACCTTTTTCTAGAGTAATACTATCAGTATGTCCAAGTTTAGGAGATTGCTTGCAAAAGTTTTAGAGTTTTTGCACCAGAACCGTTCATTCCATAGGTGGGCTTTATCTTTATTACACAATACCAAAGTATACTCTCTTTCTCCTTAAACTTTATGTAATTATACATATTAACGAAAAATACACTAAATGAATATTAAATATAGTAAAATATAAATTGTGGACACGTTCTATAAATCAGATTCTTTTAAAAGGCGTAACATATCAATCATTATAGGAGACGTGGCGTTACTCCGATACTGATCTCAAATCTCTTGTATTTTGCGAACTAACAATCTGGTGTATATAGACGACTCTGTTTTATAGGCTGTGTTTACATCTATAACAAAGGGGTAATACGGATAGATTCGTATTAAATGAAAATGGTTCAAGTCGGAGGAAGGCACCTTAGGGTGTCTTTTCTTTATGACTTTACACAAAAGGGGGAGCGGGCGTAATCTCACCAAAATGGTGTGGTAAACCCAATTAGGTAGGTTATTTTTGTATCAATCGTATTTTTCGGTGCTTCTTGTTTTTAGACATATCATTTTGCTTATTTGATAAAATTTTTTTCCGTATTTACACTTTAAAGGGAAAATAGTATTATTAAATTGTTAAAAACTGTAATTAAAGGAGTCGTTAAATTGAAGAAAAGAATTCTTATTCCGGTAATGAGTATAGGTTTTCTAGTCTTTGGTACATTTTATAGTCCTGCTCAGAATACAGTTTCCGCTCAAATTAACAATGAAAAATCATCCGTAAATGAAAGTGAGTTTTAGCTTTATGATGGGGATGCCATAAGATACTACCCTTATTTTAATACTTTTATTGGGATTGCTGATGTAAGTTCAGCTAATGAACAAGAACCAAGCCGTGTAGTATTTGAGTTTTATAATTTAATAGGTGATTTATCATATGTAACAAGTGCAACTATCCCTAATCATAAGCATTCATCTTTCCAACCATTTTCAGCCCCTATAAATTCTCTAGAAGAAGCTACCTATTCTGTAAAGGTCAAAGTGATAAACGCAAAGGTAGATCCAAATAAAGTTAAATTTGCTCATATAGAATAATACGTGTGTGTATATGTACACAGTAGGAGCCTCACCATATCGAAAAATAAAATTGTATGCTAAGGACTGAAAATCCTTACTATGACAGTATTCAAAATGAATATAATTCAATCCAATATTTAGTACAATATGATAGTTCAAGTCGGAGGAAGCCACCTTAGGGTGTCTTTTCTTTATTTTCTAAAGGACCTGCTTGGGTTCTGTTGCAAACTGCGTTTTCGCTTATATAAAGCATGTATTGTTTCGATTCCTTTCAATGTACGCGAAGCATGGCGAAGACTTTGAAATCCTGCGGATTTAGAAAAACGTCGCTTGATACGTCTATGATCTTGTTCGATGAGATTATTCAAACATTTGAGTGTACAATGTGTTGTATGCTTATAAAATCCTTGCTCTCTCAATTTATTGAACGCACAAAGTAACGCGGGAGCCTTGTCTGTTGTGAGAACCGTTGGTTCTCCAAATGTTTTTACTAGTCTTTTCATAAAGGCATATGCCGCCAGATGATCACGTTTTTTGCGAAGTTGAATATCCAATGTGTGTCCATTTTTATCGATTGTACGATAGAGATAACGCCATTCACCTTTCACTTTGATATAGGTTTCATCCAGTTTCCAAGATAATTGAGCGTTTTTATTTTTCTTCTTCCAAATTTGATAAATCAAATTGCCGTATTCATGCACCCAACGCATGATTGTTGTTGGATGAACGGAGACTCCACGTTCTTTCAGTATTTTAGATACATTACGATAACTTAAAGAAAAACGGCAATAATAGCCGACGGCTACTAAAATAATATCTTTCTTGAACTGTTTTCCTTTAAAATATCTCATGCATCATGCTCCCCGAATCATTTTTCTTACATTTTAATTTCACTTAGAAAACTTAGCAACAGAACCATGAGATTGCCATATTCATAAACCCATCGCATGATGGTTGTTGGGTGAACTGAAATACCACGTTCTTTCAGGATTTCAGAGACATCGCGATAACTTAAAGAAAAACGGCAGTAGT
>NZ_KB895666.1:0-2120 GCF_000374885.1 Bacillus sp. 105MF
GTAGTTGTATTGTTTATTTTATTAATCATAGTTGGAGCTGCTTGCTTCTGCTAAAAAAAACTATCAGAAAAAACACTCTTATAAGAGTGTTTTTTCTTTATGGCCCAATACCAGCGTAGCTGCGTTTAAGAGCAAAGTAGCTTGTTTTTGTAACAAAAACAAACGTTTATATTACGCGAAGTACTTAAAAATAATAGATTCTATAACCCTTGAATTCGTTGTAACAAAATACTCTATCAAAAATAATTCGTAACATTATTCATATAACACCTTTTTGTTACTGCAAAATATATGCATATAGGACTAAATTTTTACACTTAATTGCTACTTTGTCCCTGGTTACAAGAACGCTGGTACTGGGCCTAATCAATTAATTAGTCTTTAAACAAACCGAAAAAACCTTTCCGTTTTTGTTTCTGATTTTGTTTCTGTATATCTCTAATGTTTTCAAGCAATAACTGATCTCGTTTCTCTAACTTTTTCTCTATAAAGACTTCTAATTCACTATTTTTCCCCTCTACTTCAGTTAGTTTTCTCTCAGTATTAGCTAAATACTCTTTTGTAGTAACTAATTCATTGGTAATCTCTTGTAATTTTTGAACTAATGCTTGATTAAATTGATTTTGTAATTGCTGATTTTCCAATACTTCATCCAATTTTTTTTCTAATTCCAATTTTTCTTCTTTTGAAACAAACGAATCAAGTTCTCCATTCTTCCATGCTCGAACTTGATCGTAAGACCATTTTTGTACATGTATTTTTTCTTTTATAGCTTTTAATTCTTCAATATTTTCCTTAGAATACCTGCGATGTCCTCCCTGACTTCGCTCCGTTTGTATATTAAATTCATTTGACCATACTTTTAATAAATCGGGAGTCACCCCTAAACTATCCGCAACAATTTTCGGTGTATACATTTCCGATTTTAGTTCCAATTTTAATTCCTCCCCAAAAAACGGAATAAGTTTTTCTTCGCATAAACGCGATTAAATCAATATTTTAATCAAAATCGGAATTCACTTACAACTGATTTCACAACCGATTTTAAAAACGAATTGATTTCGAAATACATATCGATTTTAACACCGATACTCATTACTTCTCGATAATAACATCAAAATCTTTTTTCTCTATATAAGATTTTATGCAAAAAAAGAGTAGCCAGGATCCCTAAGATCCCCACTACATCAACAATGTATAAAATCGTGTATATAAAAATAAAGCAAGGACAAGAGGGAATCCCCTTTAAAACAAGAATTCCACCTTGTCCTTGCTACCGATAATGGTGCGTTATGTTAACTTTATATGTATACGATATACTTCTTTGCTTTTCTTTGGACAAGTAGAGATAAGTATACAAGAAAAACAGGCTCGTTTTACATTTAATATATTAAACCCAAACAAAGGAGCTTGATTATTTATGTCATTTGAAAATGGAAATCATTTCAATCCTTGTGCGTTTCCTCTTCTTACTCCGGGACCTCAAGGACCACAAGGGATAGTTGATGTTTTTTTTACAGGCAGTAATGAAAGAGTAAGTATTGAAAGCGTACATCCCCAGTCTTCTCTAACTTTAACACTTCCACCTATCACAGTATTGCCTGGTCAAATTGTTGACTTAGATGCTTTCGCAACGATAACTCTTTTACCGGAAGAAGATGAAGATGTTTTTGCCGGGATCCTTAATATCAGATTATTGAGAAATCTAGATTTAGTTACAGATTCAACAGAAACTGTTTTTGGAATAACAAAAACACCAGTTGTTAACGATCGTCTTGAGTTTAATCCTTCCGTTACATGGGTAGATTCTCCATCACCAGGCACTTACCAGTATACACTTGTAATATTTCCTGTACGTACCAATATAGATGATAATACTAGTACTTTTGGACCTCGTGCTCTTAAAGCAAAAGTCCTTAATACAGCATAATGTTTACATTTCCTGTACTTGTAACAAAGTCTAATGAGTTATCTTTCTTGTAGACCCCTTTTTATTAATAATTATCTTAAATTATTATAAATGGATATATAAAATCGAGAAAATCAAATATCCAGTAAAAAAGATTTTCGATTGAAGATCTTTTTTATATGCCAATAACGATCATTATGTCAATCAGCTG
>NZ_KB895667.1:0-2101 GCF_000374885.1 Bacillus sp. 105MF
TTTTTAATTTTGCAACTTCCTCTTCTTCTTGTCGTTGAAATTTTTCTATACTTTCAACAATACGAAGTAATGTATCACTTATTCTTTGTATTTCTTTTGCACGTGCAATAATGTCATCTGGTTCTAGTTGTAATATAGGACTTCCATTAGCATGAAACATTCCTTCGAATGAGGGTCTGAAATGTCCTTTCATACCTAGATTTGCCATCCATCCCTCATCTACTCCGCTATGTTTTACTGTAAATTGCTTTCCAATTAATGGTTCGCCGAATTGGGTGTGATTCCCGATTTGATCGTCTGGATGTGTAAAATCAGTTGCTTTGTTCTCCATTTCTCCTGCATCTACTCGTCTTTTTGCTTCAGGACTTAATAGTTTATAAGGATTTGGTGCAGCATATGTAGTTGCATAACAATTTAATTCTGCAGCGACAAGGTCTGCTTCTGCACCACCTTTACTATGTCCAGTAGTATGAAGCGAAGTAGGGGTATATTTTTCTACGACTTTGTTTTTTGCCCATTTTAATCCAGTATCAAATGTTGAGGGGAGAGTTACTGTTACTCCTGTTTTTCCAATCCCCCCGACTCTTCTATAGTTCTTTTTCATCCCCAATATAATTTGAAATAAATCTGTAGGGATATCTCCATCAAAGGCATCTGCTTCTGTTCCACGAAATGCTAGGATTATATCATCATAATGTGTTGCATTTTCTTCATATTTGTCTGCTGGTACTACTGCGATAGCTTGTAGTCCATTTTTTACTTCTCCGGAATCATTTGCATTTATTGATTCTATAACTTTCCAAGTATTACCGTTAATTCCTTGTATTGTTTCTCCTTTGTATAAATAATTATTATCATAAACTTTATCTGATAATCTAAAAAAGTCTTCTTCGGTTGCAATCGGATTCTTTTTAAATTCATCCATATGTCTCAGCTCATTTCATGGTATATTTTAACTATATTTAAATTCAAGGGGATTTTAAATGAAAAAGAAACTGGTAATTATTTTATCCATTATTTGTATTATAGCAGGAGGATATTTTACTATGGAATACTTAAAACAAAAAGAACTAGAAAAAGAAAAAGAAGTGAATTTTTGGAAAGTGCAAGAAGCACGGGTGGAAAAGTATATTCGTTATAATATTAACGATGTCAAATCTATTAAGTTCACAGAACATAAGGTGAGTCCAATGGGAGTTCCTCATGTAAAGGGATATATAAATGGTAATAAAGAATTACGATTTGATGCTGGTATCAGTAATACGAAGGACTTTGAAAATGATTTTGGATGTTCTGGAGAATTATATGATAACTACATGAAAAAACCAGCAAAGTCTGTATCCGAAATTGAAAAAGAAGAGAAAGAAAAAAAACAAGAGTAGTCTTTGCACTACTCTTATCTTCTGTATCCCATTTTAAGAAGAGTGCAATGGTAAGTTTTTTATAAGGGGATTTTCTATGAAGAAAATAATCATCTGGTTTGTATCTGCTGTGGTGCTTATAGCAGGAGGATATTTTACTATGGAATACTTAAAACAAAAAGAAAAAGAAGAAAAGTTTTGGAAGGCACAAGAGACACGAGTAGAAAAGTATATTCATTATAATATTCAAGATGTAAAATCGATTACATTTAAAGAACACAGTGTAAGTCCAATGGGTGTTCCTAGATTAAAAGGTTATATAAACAATAATGAAAAATTAGATTTTATGGCTTATATTAGTACTACAGAAAATTTCGAAGATGATTTCACACGTTCTGGAGAACTTGGAAAACTTATAAAAGACCCTGAAAAATCCGTATCTGAAATTGAAAAAGAAGAGAAGGAAAAGAAACAAGAGTAGTCTTTGCGATTACTCTTGTATTTTTATTATAGAAAAATAAAATATTTGAAAGTTTCTAACAATGCTTTATAATGTATTTAGTAAAATTAACCAAAATATACATTTTACTCATTATATACTAAAGGGGAGATTAAAATGGCTGGACAAATTCGTATGAGTCCTACGGAGCTAAAATCAAAAGCTAAACTATACGGACGAAGCTCTGATGAAATTAAAGATATTCTTGGAAAATTACAAGGATTACAAAATGAATTACGTG
>NZ_KB895668.1:0-2029 GCF_000374885.1 Bacillus sp. 105MF
GTTTTCAAAGAACTTGTTTGCCGCTCATTTGCGACTTCCTTATATTAACACTTTCATGTTTCAATGTCAACTAAGTTTTTTATTTCGTTTGTCGCATTCTGCGTTGTTGCATCGGCGACTTCTAACATATTACACACTTATCATTATAAAAGCAATACCTTTTTAAAATACAATTCAAATTCCCCATTAAATATAGAAGATAAGGCTTTAATCCGTTAGATTTCTTTATCCTCACTTAAATTTAACCATCACTTATCCACGCATAACATTTAGATAGGAAGGCTCCCTATTCAAGCTACAATCAATATATACTTATCCTGGAATATACTTTCCAATAAATCCCCATACAGTATTCCAATATTTCTCCGAATCTATTTTTTCAGCTTCTCCATGACCTGCACCTGGCACAATCAATTTCTCTTTTTCCACCTTTGTAGCATTATACACTTCATCCAACATTTCAAAAGGAACAAATGTATCTGCAGCTCCATGGATAAACAACATCGGAGTTTTACTTTTTGCAACTTGCTTGACGGCCGATCCCTCATTCAAGTCATAACCAGCACGGAGTTTTGTAATTGTATTCGCCGCATTCATAACAGGGAATTTTGGTAAATGAAATAGATCTTTTAATTGATACGTGAATTCATCTATAACAGACGAATAACCACAATCTTCAATAATAACCTTAACATTGGCAGGTAACTCTTCTCCGGAAGTCATCATAACAGTTGCGCCTCCCATAGAAATACCGAACAGAGCTATTTCCGCCTGCGGATCTTTCTTTAATACATACTGAATCCACTGCGTAACATCCTTACGATCATGCCATCCCATACCAATATAATCACCTTGACTATTGCCATGACCACGAAGATCAGGTGCTACTACACTATAACCCTTTTCATAAAAATGGCGAATGTATTTTGTCATTTCCGAGGCCCTTCCATTATATCCGTGAACCACGATTGACCATTTATGACTAGATTCCCGATTACGATATTCATAGCCAGTTAGTTTCAAATTATCAAAAGAACGTATAGGCGTCGTACTTGGTTGATGTTTTGATAAGAATTCTGTATTTTTCATTTCATCAGTGGCTACTACGTTACCCGATACAGTTACGGTTTTCTTTAAATGAGGGTTTCCCTCTAAAAATTCTTTTTCTTGTTTCGCATTTAGCGCATAGTTATAAAAGTAGTTCCCAACTAGCATATACGCAATAACTAGGAGGAGTAAAACTACTATTGTAACAATACTTATTTTCTTCATTCTTTGAATCCTTTCTCTACGATGTATATTTTAAAAATACCTTATATTACATTATATCAAATTCGAATATAATGCCCTCATACTTCATCAAGATTTTTACTAATCTAGAATAGTAAGTCTCCTTAAAATTTACAATCGAGAAAAAGAAGCGAATAACAAAGAAAAAACTATTCATAGTAATGCGCAAGTAACAAACTTTCCTTAACAAAATAGTCACTATGAATATTTTGTTAAGGAAAACAATATTATGTTTTAATCGCCCTATTATATAACTATAACGAAAGAACATAACTAGTTCGACTTCTTTCTTTTCTAATGAATCCATATGCCTATTCTTTATAGTTTCCTAATATTGAATCTATTATAGATACAACATTAGGAAACTTTGAAATCCAAATACTACAGATTATTTTTAATGAATTTGAATTATAACGGAAAACATTTGAACCTTATACCCTAGAAGAGTCTATTTATTGTACTCTACCAGACGATCTATTAGATATCTATAAAAATCTTAAAGAAGACATCTTATTATATGAGAAGAACGAATTCAACAAAGCTACTTAGCATTGGAAATTTCTTTTAGAGGCTCAATAAGGTTCACATACTGTGCAATATGCACATTACATTTCGAAAAATTTTATTAAAGATCTTCAATAAGCTAAAAACACAAAAAAGACGAGTCATTCTGACTCGTCTAAGGTTGCTTGGCGACGTCCTACTCTCACAGGGACAAGGTCCCAACTACCATCGGCGC
>NZ_KB895669.1:0-1985 GCF_000374885.1 Bacillus sp. 105MF
TTAGTGTCGCTACTGTGGATGAGTAAAACTCTCCTTTATGAAAGTCCATATATTGTTATAGGCAATATCAAGGTAGCAGGCTCATAGGAGAAGCCTAACAGTGTATGTACAGATAGGAATGATGGAACGTGGTAAGCTGTCAACACCGAGGGCTTGCATCTCTATGAAGTGGTTCTAGGGAAAACACTAATGATATTAGTTAGATGTATAACCTAGATTTATGGCAGTGAAAGTGGTGGCATAGTACCTATGAAGCGTGTAATGAACGCAGAGGGATAGCCACTAGTCGATTGAAGACTGACAGTTACTTACGGTTAACATGGTTTCGAGTAAGACCAAAGAGATGTAATCCTCCAGAAAGTGAAAGGAGGTTACAGTCCATGTTAAAGAAAACCAAACTAAGACACAGTGAATATTATGACATGCAAAGTAAGTATGACGAGTTATATTCCAGTAGTCTTAACGGTAACAATTTCTACAAATTGATTAATATTATTGGTTCTGAAGAAAATATTCGATTAGCATACCGAAACATTAAAACCAATAAGGGGAGTAAAACTCCTGGAGTTGATAATTTAACCATAAAAGATATTTGGCATTTGAATGATACAAAGATTATTCATGAAGTCAGAAAACGGTTAGGCAATTACAAACCACAAGCGGTTAAGAGAGTTCTCATTCCTAAAGAGGGAAGTGACAAGAAACGACCTTTGGGTATTCCTACAATTTGGGATAGATTGGTGCAACAATCTATTCTCCAAGTATTAGAACCTATTTGTGAAGCAAAATTTCATAACCACAGTTATGGTTTTAGACCGAACAGAAGTACCCACCATGCTCTTAGTAGAGTGGTAAGCCTAATCAACATAGGGCACCAACACTACTGTGTTGACATTGATATTAAAGGTTTCTTTGATAATGTTGACCATGGGAAATTACTAAAACAAATGTGGACGCTAGGAATAAGAGATAAATCTCTCTTATGTGTTATTTCAAAAATCCTAAAATCTGAGATTGAAGGAGAGGGTATCCCCAGTAAAGGGACTCCGCAAGGGGGGATTATTTCTCCCTTACTTTCAAATATCGTACTAAATGAACTAGATTGGTGGGTCAGTAGTCAATGGGAAACCTACAAACCTCATAGAACTTCTACTAAGCATTTAGGATTTCGGCAGTATGCCAAGAAATACACAAATTTAAAATGTGGTTACATTGTACGTTATGCTGATGACTTCAAAATAATGTGTCGAACTTATGAGGAAGCACAACGCTTTTATCATGCGACAGTTGACTTTCTTCAATCCCGCTTGGGATTGGAAATCAGTCCAGATAAGTCTAAAGTGGTTAATCTCAAGAAAAATGCATCAGATTTTCTCGGCTTTAAAATCAAAGTTGTACAACAAGGTAAAGCCAAATTCGGATACATCGCTAAAACCAGTATGTCCGACCAGGCTATTACTAAAACAAAGAGATTGTTGAAAGAGAAAATCAAAGATATTCAAAAAGAACCTACTTCAGAGAGTGTTACCAAGTTTAATATAGCTCTTATTGGTATACAAAATTATTACAAATATGCAGTCACAATTTACATGGATTTAACAGAGGTGAAGTATACTCTTTGGAAAGCCATGAGAGTCAGACTTAGGCACAAAATGAAGCACATGAAATTCTGCAATACATCTGTTAATTTCAAGAAGAAAGCCAAAGGAATACAATCAGATTCTAAGATTTATGTTGTACAAAATACCCCGCTCTTACCAATTACAGGAATGCATCATAAAAATCCGTGGAATTTTTCACAGGATATCTGTAACTACACAGAGAAAGGGCGTAACAAAGTGCATAGTAATCTGAGAGCAATACCAAAAGATGTTCTTAATCAAGTTATGAACACTTACTCGAAGAGTAGAAGTATTGAGTACAACGATAACAGGATATCTAAATACGTTGCCCAATATGGAAAGTGTTATATAACCGGTGAAGAA
>NZ_KB895670.1:0-1971 GCF_000374885.1 Bacillus sp. 105MF
TCTTATGTACAAAAGAAGCTGGAGAAGTACAGTATCGCGATCCATTCACGCCAAAGGTTACGTATGCACGAAAAGCTCGTTTTATTGAATCTGTGCTACAAGATATGAATATTGGTGAATTTACAAAAGACATGAATAAATTTATTCATGTACTTAAATATACATGCCACCGACAAATTCGTAGTGTAATTTATAGCTTACGTGACATGATAGATCGTAATGAAGAATATCCAAGTAAGTTAGTATATACACTGAAGAAACTATTAAACCAAACGTCACAATATCAAATTCTTGATACGGCGGCTAAGGAAGGTATCTATCCTCTTATTACACAACATGTACCTAAAGAGCAAAAAGAACAAGCTGTATTTGATTTCGGATTACATTTCTCTATGTACTCACTTCGAAACATCAAAAAGTTGTTCCGTAAAACGTATGAATTACTAAAATACAAATTTGCTGTACCTGTTACAGAGGAATCGTATCACCGCAACTATCTAAAGTATCAAGAAGAAACTTTGTTTAGAAAGTACGCCTATGAACAAGGTACAAATCTAAATGCTTATATGGCTTTAGAAATTGAAATACGTGAGCTTTTAAAAGCAAGAGGACATAAAGAGCGCTTTATTCCTAGTGATGTTCGCGAATTGTTCATTGAAAAGATAGATAGATTACCTAAAGAAACGCTTCGTGTTATTGAAGTACCAGATGACTTCAATTTGATTACATTTATGCGTGCCTTTGAAAAGTTAATACGCACTGGTATTCAAGTAACAACAGCTGAACAAGTACTTGAAGTAATAGAAACCAATTAAAAATACTTCGCTCTCTATTTTTGAAAAAATTAAAAGTAGAGGGCTATTCGTGTTTGTTCCGTTATTTGAAAGCCTTGCACTGATTCCTTATAACAACCAACTTTCGTCGATTCTATTAATAATAGAGTCTTTTTTTATGCACTCCTATACAACAACTGCACTGTAACTGACTAAATTTCCACACATACTTTCATATAAACACGTTATGAGCTGCCTTAATGCATTCAAATACCTACAAATAATCGCAAGAAAAAATTAAAATTTTGTGTATAAGTAGATAAATATAGTCGAATGTGAATAATATAATACAATAATCACTGATATAAAGGTATTCTAGTAACTTATCTATCAAAAATCATCAATATGTGTGTGAATAATGTGATAAATTCGGATTATGTTAATTATTTAGCACCTAATGTGAATGGTTTGTGGGTAAATAAAATAAAATTGTGGAAATGCAGTGGATTAATACAGAATTAAGCGCGTGAATAAATATGTTTAACAATGTATTTATTTGTTTCATTTTTTATGTAGAAATATATGTTTTTGTTTATGATTATTTGTAGTTTCTATATCAATATTATGCCTACTTTTCCGTTGTTAAATACTACTATTTTTGATTTTTTACGCTATAGCATCTTCAGAATCCTTGTGACAGTAAGAGCAACCTCCTATTTACTTGTCCTATATAAGTTTTATCTTTATATTTTAAATATATATAAGATATGTATTTATATTAGATTTTATTACAGAATTAGTTTGTTACTTGGGATAAGTTAAGCTATATATGCATAGCTCAGGAAATTATTAACTTTAATGATCTAACAGGGAAATATTAACGTTAAGTGGAATTGACGTTAGAATAAAAAATTTTGTCATTCTTTCTGATGGAACAACATTCAACAACCCTAGATTCTTCCGTATATTAGAAGAAAAATTAACAAAAACACAGCGTATTCTTTTCAGAAGAACAAAACTCGGTTCTGGTACGAAAACTTCAAGATAATTGAAAGTAATCTCTAAATCTTGGACATACTGATACTATTACTCTAAAAAAGGTACGTGATCAGTATGGAAAAGCGAAATTTATTCAAGTGGAAGCATTATCATCATGATATTATTTTGCAAACAGTAAGATGGTACCTACGGTACAACT
>NZ_KB895671.1:0-1900 GCF_000374885.1 Bacillus sp. 105MF
AATCAAAATGGATCGATGGCTACTGGCTGGCTAAAGAAAGGGAAAAGTTGGTATTATCTAAA
This sequence comes from Bacillus sp. 105MF, assembly GCF_000374885.1. Classification (NCBI taxonomy): domain Bacteria; kingdom Bacillati; phylum Bacillota; class Bacilli; order Caryophanales; family Bacillaceae; genus Bacillus; species Bacillus sp. 105MF. The sequence continues at coordinate 63 of NZ_KB895671.1, forward strand.
TCAAAATGGATCGATGGCTACTGGCTGGCTAAAAGAAGGAAACAGTTGGTATTATCTAAATCAAAATGGGTCGATGGCTACTGGCAAATTGTTTATTGATAAAAAACGGTATGAATTTGCAGATAATGGAGTCATGATTGCTAGTTAATAAGTCTTACCATGTTGAAAATACAATTGTAAGTTCAGAGATAAATTAGATATATTTTAACCGGTTTCTTGCATGCTGTGGAACCGGTTATTTGTTTTACTAATATCTATTAGTTTACATTCAATACCCCAAATTCATTGACTGCACAGCAAATCTCCGGTGATAATATCAATAAATGCTGTAGTGCAGCATGCCCATCAACTTAAGAAAACAAATCCACCCCAAAACGAAAAAAGTGAACTTAATTATCATGAATAAATGTGGCGTGAAAAATGTTGTTATGGGCATATTTTGAAATCTTAGAGAGAATAAAAAAAGATATTGTTATATTCTTAAATCTGTAATATAATGAATTTATAGAATTCTTAATATTCAGAAATTTAAAGAGGAGGGAATAATATGACAATCGCAATGGCAGTTTTAAAATTTGTAGGTGGAGTACTTCCATTCGTACAAGAGCTTTTAAAAGCATTTATGTAAGTTTATTATTCCGCAATTATATATAAAAATTATCATACAAATGATCTGTATATCAAAGATGAATTGATGTGCAGATCATTTGTGTGAGTCTAAATGGTAAAAAGGCTTATTTTCTTCACAAGAATTGAGTCTTTTTATATTATTTCTTGTGGAAAATATAAAAATTTACTTCTTCTCAAAATACATGGTCAGAATGGCAGTGATTTACATATATTTGAGAATTGTATTTAGTGATAACATGAAATTCATTTTATTATAGTTAATTAAAAAATACTACCTGACCATTGCATGGAGAAATTCGGCAGGTGATGGCATGTCGCCAAGCCGAACATACCAAAAACGAGGATTTAGGTAGCACGACTTGGACTAGCAATTGTACTTACCAACAATCCATAAAGAAATACAAAGATTAAGTGGATTAATTAATGACTTATTTGACCTTTCTAAGTTAGAACTAGGGTAAGAAGATTTTCATCCGAGTTTAACACATATGGATCGTATTCTATTAGAAGTACTCGATTCACATTCTATTTCATTAGAAGAAAAACAAATTCATTTACAATTCCGAGTTTCTGATACATTGCCTAAGCTCTGGATTATGCCTTGTAAGATAGCACGGGTGATCAGTAACTTGTTACATAATGCAATTCGATATTCTCCAGTATCTGGAACGATTGAGTTAACTATAGAGGAAAATAAGCAGAAACAGCACGTTCAATTTATTTTGCGTGATGAAGGAGAAGGCATTGCTTATAGTGATCAACTATGCATATTTAAACGTTTTTTTAGAACGGATCCATCAAGAAGTTCACAATCTGGGGGATCTGGACTCGGATTAGCCATTGCACAATCGTTAATTGAAATGCACAAAGGTGAAATTGGTGTACGAGATCGTTCAGATGGTAAACAAGGGAGTGAATTTTGGTTTACTCTCCCGTTACATCCGAAACGAAATAAGATGATTGCAAGACTTTTGTAACACTTATGAAAGTGAATTGAAAGATTTTTATAATAAGATAAATATATCGAAGGTGATTTTATTTTCATCCGAGGTAAAAAGTATAAGCAATGTACAGTATAATCTTCTGCTTTATAGTTTCATCTACCTCAACAGGTGAAATTAAAACAGATGATTTACAATGAATTCGCTCAGATGTGCTAGAAAAATAAGCTTGAGCGCCCCCTTCCCCTTATTTTCAAAATCACTTTG
>NZ_KB895672.1:0-1694 GCF_000374885.1 Bacillus sp. 105MF
TTCAAAGAACTTGTTTGCCGCTCATTTGCGACTCCCTTATGTTAACACTTTCATGTTTCAATGTCAACTAAGTTTTTTATTTCGTTTGTCGCGTTCTGCATTGTTGCTATCAGCGACTCGTATAATACTACACCTCTATATAATAATAGTCAATGTTTTTTTACATAAAAAGTTTTTTTCTATATATAAGCAAACACAAATCATTAACCTTCTATTCATACTCCCTTTTTCTATTTCCCATAGACCTAACCTTTCCAAAAGAGAAGAGCTTAAAAGCACTCAATTCCTCCCTACTCCACATTATGAGCACTTACTCAATGAGCCCTATTTTCATAGAAAGCACTTCTTCCCTAGTTATCCTGTACGCTCCCCTAGATCAATTATAAAAAGGGCGTGCCATTCGATGAATCACACACCTCTTTTTATGTTCTTGCATTAATGTATTTTATACTTTCTATCTTCCTTAGTCTGTCGATCTACAGATTTCATTAGAACACGCAACTTATCTTGATCCGCCCATATAACTCCAAATAAAACTAGACATCCTCCTATTAATATCTTCCATGTTAAAGATTCATTTAATAGAATAACCGAAGCAATAATACTTATAGGTGGTAAAGCATTTAGATACAACCCACTTACTGATGCCGAAACCCTTTCTAGCACCTTATTCCAAAACCAATAAGCTAGGATTGTTGCACAAACAACAAGGTATGTAAAACTAAGCCCTGTCTTCCATGTGTCCATCTGAGGTAGACCATAATAAAAAGTTTCGATAACTGCAAAAGGGAATAGAATCATTGCCCCTATGATTAATGTTAATGTTGTAAATACTTCATTTGATAGATTCTTTTCTTGTTTTGGCCTTTTTAATAATATTGTATAGAAAGCAAATAAAAAAGTACTTAATAAAATAAGTATATCCCCAATTAGAGACGCACTTTGATCATTATTACCAGATGGAATAGTAATACATACTACCCCTATAAAACCTAATATAATTCCAATCCAATAGTTTAACTGGATCTTTTCTTTTAAAAACAGTGCCGAGAAAATAATTGTAACTAATGGTAAAGCGGCATCAATGATACTAACATGCAATCCACTTGTTAAAGAAATCCCATACGAAGTAAACATAAAGTATCCTGCCACGCCAGTAAAAGATAATAAGCTTATCCGTTTCCACGGAACATTCCTATTAACAATACTTTTTCGTAACGGCTGAAAAGAAAACAATAAACATATCCCACCAGCAAAGCAAAGACGAAGAAACAATAAGGTGAATGGTTGAATTGACTCTAGCGCCCATTTTGTCGGAGCAATTGCTATTCCCCATAGTATAACCGCTACTAGTAACATACTTATCTCTTTCATAAATCCCCACACCCATTCAAAAAGATATATTATGTATTATATCTTTTTAGTGGTTTTCCTTGTTAAATATATTTGTAATTTCAATTAGTAATAAGCTGTAAGGAAACCACTAAACCCTTTTCATACATATTGTTTCATTAACGTCTATTTTCTCTTCCATAGTATAACTGATTTATTAAGTATTGTTTTCTGAATCGACAAGACATTTAGCAAGACTTTCAATAGTATGTAAAAACACAAAAAAGACGAGTCATTCTGACTCGTCTAAGGTTGCTTGGCGACGTCCTACTCTCACAGGGACAAGGTCCCAACTACCATCG
>NZ_KB895673.1:0-1691 GCF_000374885.1 Bacillus sp. 105MF
GTTTTCAAAGAACTTGTTTGCCGCTCATTTGCGACTTCCTTATATTAACACTTTCATGTTTCAATGTCAACTAAGTTTTTTATTTCGTTTGTCGCGTTTTGTGTTGTTGCTATCGGCGACTCATATAATATTACACCTGTATATCGAAATAGTCAATGACTTTTATATAAAAAATTGTTTTTTATCTCTTTTATAGATAAACACTCACAGATTATTAATCTTTTATTCATACACCCTTTCCATTCCTATAGACTCAGTACCCCCAAAAGAGAAAAAAGTAAAACTATTTATCCCTACTAGATATTATAAATGCGTACTCAAGGAGCCTTCATTCTATTTCAGAGTCAAAAGAATGGCAATACTTCATTAGCAATTTGTTTTTTATCAAATAATTTCACTTCAAACATCCTTGGATTATCATCCCTTTGTTCATTATTATAAATACAGTATATAAATGTATAATTCAGTATTGTATTACACGGGTTCCCTAATCTTCCTGTATGCTCCTCTAAACCAACTAAAAAGAGGGCATGCCATTCGATGCATCCCCCCTTTCATATTCTGGCATTAATATGTTTTTTTACTTCCTATCTTCTTTAGTTTGTCAATCAACGGATTTCATTAGAGTACTTAATTTACCTTTATCCGCCCAGATAACCCCAAATAAAACTAGACATCCTCCTATTAATATCTTCCATGTTAAAGATTCTTTTAATAAAATAACCGAAGCAATAATACTTATAAGTGGTAAAGCATTTAAATACAACCCACTTACTGATGCCGAAACTCTTTCTAGCGCCTTATTCCAAAACCAATAAGCTAAGATTGTTGCACAAACAACAAGGTATGTAAAACTAAGCCCTGTCTTCCATGTTTCTATTTGAGGTAGACCATAATAAAAAGTTTCGATAACTGCAAAGGGAAATAGAATGATTGCCCCTATGATTAATGTTAACGTTGTAAATACTTCGTTTGATAGATTCTTTTCTTGTTTTGGTCTTTTTAATAATATTGTATAGAAAGCAAATAAAAAAGTACTTAATAAAATAAGTATGTCCCCAACTAGAGAAGCGCTTTGATTATCATTACCAGATGGAATGGTAATACATATTACTCCTATAAAACCTAATATAATTCCAATCCAATAGTTTAACTGAATCTTTTCTTTTAAAAACAGTGCCGAGAAAATAATTGTAACTAAAGGTAAAGCAGCATCAATGATGCTAACATGTAATCCACTTGTTAAAGAAATCCCATACGAGGTAAACATAAAATATCCCGCCACACCAGTAAAAGATAATACGCTTATCCTTTTCCACGGAACATCCCTATTAACAATACTTTTTCGTAGCTGCTGAAAAGAAAACAATAGACATATCCCGCCAGCAAAGCAAAGACGAAGAAATAAAAGGGTGAATGGCTGAATTGACTCTAACGCCCATTTTGTCGGAGCAATTGCTATCCCCCATAGTATAATCGCAATTAATAGCATACTTATTCCTTTAATGCCTTTCTCCCCCTTTTCATATATGTCTCTTCATACCATATGTAGACATAAAAGTCCCATTGGAATTTTTTCTTCGATCACTCGCTTATTATGTAAAAACACAAAAAAGACGAGTCATTCTGACTCGTCTAAGGTTGCTTGGCGACGTCCTACTCTCACAGGGACAAGGTCCCAACTACCATCG
>NZ_KB895674.1:0-1670 GCF_000374885.1 Bacillus sp. 105MF
ACATACTCAGCACCAGGTGCTCCAGATGGAAGCTACATAGATAAAGTGAAGGGTTCTGTTGCGTATGACATTTACTCTCGCAAAGATGGTTGGATGGCAATTGACAACAAACGATTTGTAGAAGAGAAACACTTCGATATTCGATAAAAAAGTAGATCCAATAGGAGCTGTTTTTTGTGTTTTAGAAAAGTAGAAAAATTAGTTAAACAATGGTTCATTGCTTATTCAAAATATCCAGCAGGTTATGGTATTAACACATATGATGGTCCTAACGGGAATTGTACAGGTAATGTAGATGGATCTGTTCCATATAGAATTTATGCACGACAAGATGGTTATTTGGATATTGGACAAAGTACATGGTTAAAAGAAGAACATTTTGATGTTAGATAAGAATAAAAGATTAGAGTCGCTCGTTTGAGTGGCTCTTTATTTTGGAATCGGGGCATGACCGGAAATGAAAAATGGGAGTGTTGTCCTACACACTAAGTTGTTTTCGTGTCTCGATTCGAGAATGAAAGGAGTGGTTCAGTGATTAGTTTGTTTAAAGACTTCATAAACGCTGAGGCTATTCTTTATAAAGATATTAGAAAATACGTATTCAAGTCACCAAAGAAAAAGAGTGAAACAGACAAGCTAGGAGGAAACATGGATAGGAAACAAATTTTCATCGATGTCTTATTATATAAAGGGATTTACAAGGAAGAAGATACAGGGCGGCAGCTTTATGAAATGAGTAAGCAGGAATTATGGAATCTACTAAAAGGAGATGAAGAGCAATGCAACCAATCGAACATGGAAGTTTTGAAGTGACTCAGTTATTGGAAGAATTAAAACGAAAATAAGGGGTGTTTGGATGAAGGCGCAACATATTGAGCTTAGATTATCTAACGTGGAAGAAAACTAAACAAAAGCGCTATTTTGTACAACGGTAACCTGAGAAGAACTCGCAAATTACAAGAATCCCTGCTGAACAGGGGGCAGGGATTCAGAGGTAAGGAAGGCTATTTTGTATTTGTCGAAACGTGTCGTTTTCAACAAGTTAATAATACCACCAATTTTCAAAAGCTCATCATGTTAAATGTGTCTGAATTATATATAAACTATGTATAAATTTAAACAAAAGAGCAGCTAGCAAAAGCTAACTGCTCGGCTCCAGGGTATCTCCAAAAGGGGGACGGAGAAAGACATTCAAATGAGTTTTGGCTGGCTAGCTAGCCTATCTACATTATTGACGGAATGTTAAGACTTATTCAAGGGAGGAAAATTTATAATATGTAAATTAAATTAAAATCTCTTTTATTAATAGTATCATCCCCATTGCCATCAAGTTAAGAAATTCTTTGTTCCCCAAAACGAGAAAAACGAACTGAATTCCTATAGATAACTATAAAGAGATAAAATTTTCGTTTTGAGGATACTTTAAAATATTAGCTTGATGGGTATGTATAGTGACCCTTTATAGCAATAAAACCAGCTTATGTAATATTGCATATTAAAATGTATTGATATATATGTAAGCGCTTACTATAATAAGGGTATAAGGATTTACAACATCTTACTATACAAAATAAGAGGAGGAAATAATATGGCAATCGCAATGGCAGTTTTATCATTCTTAGGTGGAATCATCCCATTAGTAGGAGAGCTTTTAAAAGCAGTAATGTAAG
>NZ_KB895675.1:0-1612 GCF_000374885.1 Bacillus sp. 105MF
CTATGTTCGAACCTCGAAAACAATCTACTACAATAACAAACCGACAACCTCGTAAAATTCGTTCTGATAAAAAGAAAGACGTAAAAATCCCCATAAATGAAATGCAAAGACAATTAATAAGAACATCAGCCTTCCAACAAGGAATAACTACTACACAATATATGTCCAAACTAATCACAGAACATCTCAGAATTGATTATATAAGCGAAATACATGCGTATGAATATAAAGACACTAAAAAGTACATTCATGCGAAATTGGAGCAGGAAACACATTCTAAGCTTGTCCAATTAGCTATTGAATGGGGAGTGTCACAAAGAGCAGCAGCAACACGCATTTTATGCTTTGCATTACGTACTATGTGAGAGGTGACAGTATGTACAGTAAATATGATGTGATGACTAAAGAAATTCAACTTATGAGCGTTACCAATTGGTGGGAGAAGGCAAAAATTGAATGGAGTTTAAAAGAGAAATATAAGTTTGAAGTTAAAATGTTAAAGATATATCTTTTCCGTATGAGTATTATCATTGAGGACATGGAAGAGGAAGAATGCGAATGCACAGCCAGCGATTTAGCTGAAATACTCGTTGAGGACTTTCTCGAACACATCAGATCCAAGAATAGTATGGAACAGCTGTATCAGATCCTAGAGGGTAAGAAGCACTATACAGATTATGATTTAGAATTTGATGAGAATGATGACCAGTACGGAACGATTACTGTAAAGATTAGCAGGAGGACATTAAGACGAATCGAAGTGTTCTTTTCAGATATGGCCCATACATTTCCACTACATGGCTACACAGCAGATAAATTGATTAATATTTTGATGTGTGACTACATGAAGTTCTATGCCGAAGAACCGGGAAAAAAGCTGTCCTTATTGAAAAGAAGATTTTCATGATGTTTAGAATTCCTATTTTCGGGATGTTTAAAAAATGAAATCTTTGACCACTCTTGTACTAAGAACTTAAAAACAGGAGTGATTAAGATGAGATGGCTTATTTCTGGTAAAGGGAGAAAGTCAAAGCTCTCCAATTTTCTGGAGAAAAACAAAATTACTCAACAAGAATTAGCAGAAAGAAGTGGAGTTAGCAAGTCTACGATCAGTCGTGTATGCCAAGGAGATAAATTTTCACCAACTATGAAAAATGCACAAAAGATTATTAAAGCATTGAAGAAATTAACAAATAAAGATGTCCATTATGATGATTTCTGGATGTAATTAGAAATTAATCTTACAATTCCCTCCTTGAATTGGTATGATTTACCTATTAAGGAGGGAGATTTTTGAGTTTAAATATGTATCTAGGGGAAGTACATACCCAAACGCAAAGTATGAATGCTATATGTACCGCTACCATTCAAGGTATGGAACAAGCTATTCAGTCGATTGATGCTTTTACCAGTGATACCGTTCTACAAGGGCAAACTTACGATAGTGCAAAAGCATTTTTCGCAGAAACTTTTCGCCCTTTAGCACAAGGAATCATTTACTTATGTGAAGAATTAATCCGTCAGAACGATGCCTTTCCAAGTCAATTTCAATCAAAGGTAGCTTCAACGGATGTAATCGAACAAGAAATATTAGAACAAATTCAAGAAATTG
>NZ_KB895676.1:0-1572 GCF_000374885.1 Bacillus sp. 105MF
ACTGATCCAATTAATTCTTTTGTATCAAACTCTTGATCACGTAGTTTATTTAATTTTTCATTTTTTGACATATTTAACTTCCTCTCTTTTTTTAGCTATTGATTAGCATTATAAGCATCTCATTGTACAAGGTATTGTCTTGTACAAGGTATTGTTGGGCATAGATTTGTTGTTTTGATAGTAACTGTAATTGTTGGTGTCGCTGGTGTCGTTTCTGGATTCACATCTCCCGCACCCGCTATCTTTTTTAATTCATTTTCATTAATTACACCAATCAATTCTTTTGCATCAAATTCTTGATTACGTAATTTGTTTAATTTTTCATTTTTTGACATAGTAACCGTCCTTTTTTCGAATCTTCAGAAAACAAATGTTGGAGTACTTCAAATTTCATTACCAAAGATTGGTGACGGGTTTAGATGTTATAGAAGGTAGTTTATGCTGCCTTCTATCTCCAGCATCACCAATCTTTTTTATTCCTTTAATGTACAGATGTCTGTTTAATCCATTGTAAGACTATTAAAGGTATCCTTATTTTCTTGAAATCAAATGATAACTGAATTTGCTCTTCTAACTCTCCATGTATGTGCAATTGCTTTTGTAAGGCTAACATACACTCTGTAGTTTGGTCCTGTAACTTTTGATACATAAATTCTTTTGAATGTTGAATGCTTTCGCTTTGGTTTATCATATATCCAATAGCTATAGGTCCTTTTTTTTCACCTATTCCTGCTTTAAATTCTTGAATATTGATGTCTTTTAAATGAACAAAATAATCATTATAAAAATCTATTGAATAAGCACCTGGGATAGATATACCAGTTACAATATTCGGTTGAAAAACAAATAGAATAGGTGCCAAAGCTGTAAATGTTTGATTGTAAAATGCTTCATATAGAATTTGTGCTAAGGTATTAATATGAATAAATGGTTGAGCTAGACTAATCGATTCTTTTTGTGATGCTTGTTTATTCAATGGGTGTTTGTAAACATGATATGGCAATACGTCTTGTTCATTTGAAAAGGTTTTTAAATGATGATTGTTTTGCCTACCAAGATCCAAATGATAATTTATATTGTTTATCATATCTATAGAATTTTTTGTCTCTAGCATCAGATTAACTACCTCCTTGCTGTTTAACTTTCTGTAACTAAAATATACGTGTTAATTTTTGTTAATAACAATTAGTAAAATTCAGTTAAAAATATTCTAAATTACTGTTATTTTTTTCTATATTATTTTACATGTTTTGTGATTCAGAAAAGTTTCTATAGCATTTAACCTTGTACAAATAAAAATATTGCTATCGTTGAAAATATAATCAAATAAAAAAACAGGTGGAAATTCCTTTCCGCCTGTTTTTTATCTATGAATTATTTAATGGGGATATGTATTTGAAGAAATCTTGAGTATAGAGGGCTTAATTAATCAAGAGGTGGTATAACATCACCGTAAAAAATTGGAGTATCTTTGATACTAGTTTGTGCAGCTACATTTTGTGTAGTATCTGCACTAGTTATATTCTCAGATAAAGAAATACCAGATAACATAATAGCCATAGTAAGAATCGC
>NZ_KB895677.1:0-1530 GCF_000374885.1 Bacillus sp. 105MF
AATTTTGGTTTCTTTTTTCTGGTACTCTCTTTAAACTCCGTTACCGTTAATTCTGTACCAACTAATTTAGCACCAAGCTTTTGCAAAGGAGCCGGGTCTAATAACTGGTCGTCTGTCTTCATAATTGCCTCTAAGCCATTGTCTGTGATGAGTTTCAAATTATAGTAGGTTTGTTCTCTATAATTCTCTATGGCTACCTCACGTTGCCAAATCTCATGTAACAAGCACATTTGCACACGCCCTGTCGCTAATAAGAATTGATTTTTAGCAAGTTTCGTTGTACATCCTCTTGTCACATTAATTCCGAGAAGATAGTCCAGGTATTGCCTTGCTTTTGCGGAGTTTGCAAGTCCGTCATAGTTTTCCCCTGGTTCTAATCGATTCAATCCAGCCTCTAACTCCGCCAGTTCATAAGAAGCAAGGAACAGGCGGGATTGGCGTTTATTTACGCCTGCATACTCATACATTTCGCGATAAATAAGCTCACCTTCTCTATCACAATCACAGGCATTGACCACATGATCCACTTCATGTCGTTGTAACAGGTCTACTAAAATATTGATTTGCTCAATATAATCTGGTTTCACCTTATACTCTGGTTCTACTAATATAGGTAAATGCTCAAACTTAAACTCTTTGTATTTCTCATCTATTTCTTCTGGATGCTTCAGCTCTAATAAATGACCCGAACACCAACTAATAATGTACTGATGATTCTCAAAGTAACCATAGTATGGCTTACTCCCCATATGCTTCTCCATATTTCGAAAACGAGGTGATTTCAATAATTCGTATGCAACTTTTGGTTTTTCCGCAATAAATAATGTTTTTCCCACCATTCATTCCTCCTCATATATGTAAAATCTTTAATTTTGACGCTTCATTCTTCGTATTTTGAACCGTTTTATTGCACATTGTACTGCCCATATACAAATGTTCATTACCACAGTCACAAGTAACATACAGCTAGCAAATAACCATGGATTCATGACATCTTTCTCCATTCCCAATCTTTCTGCAGAAAGACATACATTTGTTTTTTCTCTGACAGTATTTCACGTACAAATTTAATTTTTTCTTTTGGTAGTGCTATAAAAATCAATTCTTCTGCATTTTTTGTCTCTGCCCATACACCTGTGTAATCGATGTCTACAATTTCAACGATATTTACCATTCTTTTCTCTCCTTTCGCTTTTAAAAAGAAGAAGAGCACTGTTTAACAGTACTCTCCTCAACCTATATCTATCTAGCATGTTCTATTTCCGCTTCTTTTGGCTGCTCTTTCTTTTTTACGTTTTTAAACTGATGAAAAAGTTGTGCGAATTTATTTTGACTTTTTGGTTCTTTCTCCTGGCTCGATTCTTTTTTACTGTTTTTATCATATTCTTGTTTTTCTTGATCTAAGGCTTTTTCAATGCTGGACAACTTTTCCCGCTGGGAATCTGTTAGATTCATTCCTTTTAACTCCTGAAGAGCTTCCTTTTTCAACCGGTATACTTCAGGATATGAATGTGTCTTCTCAAACTCTTT
>NZ_KB895678.1:0-1530 GCF_000374885.1 Bacillus sp. 105MF
AATTTTGGTTTCTTTTTTCTGGTACTCTCTTTAAACTCCGTTACCGTTAATTCTGTACCAACTAATTTAGCACCAAGCTTTTGCAAAGGAGCCGGATCTAATAATTGGTCTTCTGTCTTCATGACCGCTTCTAAACCATTGTCTGTGATGAGTTTCAGATTATAGTAGGTTTGCTCTCTATAATTCTCTATCGCTACCTCACGTTGCCAAATCTCATGTAACAGGCACATTTGCACACGCCCCGTCGCTAATAAGAATTGGTTTTTAGCAAGTTTCGTTGTACATCCTCTCGTCACATTGATTCCGAGAAGATAGTCCAGATATTGCCTTGCTTTTGCGGAATTTGCAAGACCATCATAGTGTTCCCCTGGCTCTAATCGGTTCAGTCCTGCCTCTAATTCTGCTGGCTCATACGAAGCAAGCCAGAGCCGAGATTGTCGTTTATTTACACCCGCATATTCATACATTTCACGATAAATCAGCTCGCCCTCACGGTCTCCATCACAGGCGTTGACCACATGATCTACATCCTGACGTTGCAACAATTCTATTAAAGTATTGATTTGTTCGATATAATCTGGTTTCACCTTGTACTCCGGTTCCACTAATATAGGTAAATGCTCAAACTGAAATTCTTTGTATTTCTCATCTATCTCTTCTGGATGCTTCAGCTCTAATAAATGACCCGAACACCAACTAATAATATATTCCTGGTTTTCAAAGTATCCATAATACGGTTTACTACCCATATGTTTTTCTGCATTTCGAAAACGTGGTGATTTCAATAATTCGTATGCAACTTTCGGTTTTTCCGCAATAAATAATGTTTTTCCCACCATTCATTCCTCCTCATATATGTAACATCTTTAATTTTGACGCTTCATTCTTCTTACTTTGAACCGTTTTATCGCACATTGTGCCATCCATATACAAATGTTCATCGCCACAACTACAAGCAACATACAGCCAGCAAATAACCATGGATTCATGACATCTTTCTCCAGTCCCAATCTTTCTGTAAGAACACATACATTTGTTTTTTCCCTGACAATATTTCACGTGCCATTTGAATTTTTTCTTTTGGGAACGGAATAAAAATCAATTCTTCAGCATTCCTTGTCTCTGCCCATACACCTGTATAATCAATGTCTACAATTTCAACGATATTTACCATCCTTTTCTCTCCTTTCGCTTTTAAAAAGAAGAAGAGCACTGTTTCACAGTACTCTCCTCAACTTATATCTATCTAGCATGTTCCATTTCCGCTTCTTTTGGCTGCTCTTTCTTTTTTACGTTTTTAAACTGTTGAAAAAGTTGTGCGAATTTATTTTGACTTTTTGGTTCTTTCTCCTGGCTCGATTCTTTTTTACTGTTTTTATCATATTCCTGTTTTTCTTGATCTAAGGCTTTTTCAATGCTGGACAACTTTTCCCGTTGGGAATCTGTTAGATTCATTCCTTTTAACTCCTGAAGAGCTTCCTTTTTCAACCGGTATACTTCAGGATATGAATGTGTCTTCTCAAACTCTTT
>NZ_KB895679.1:0-1524 GCF_000374885.1 Bacillus sp. 105MF
CGTTACCCTATCATTTGGCTTCTTGGAATGATAGTTCACTGTAGAACTGTAAGTTCGACAATGCCTAAGCTTTTCACTTAGGAACGTGTCGCGCCACCCTTCGGATCATTCACAATTAAGGACGGTTGGATTTCAGCACGAGAATATGCATCAATTGTTGGAAATACATAGGTTTCCCCTTTACCAGACCTCGTTGTCCCGATGATTAAATTACTAACAGCCCCATCATCTATAAGTAGCCTTCCTGCCTTGGCACTATCTTTTAAGTTTTTAATTTCTTGCCACTTTTCCATCCCTTTTGCTTCCATCACTTTTTTTGCTTGCTGTAAAATGGATTTCAATGAAATCTCATCATACCTAGAGATGACCACACCACCTTTTCCTTCATATCGTTCGGTCTTTTCAGGAATCGCTCGATATTGTCGTTTCACTTCATCAAGTGTCGCAAAACGAGAAGAATCTTTTTGATTCTGATTTAAATCTTTAAAACTCGAACGAATCTTGTAGGTGAATTGCATAGTACATATACTCGCAATCAGGAATATTACCAAATAAAGTAACAACGGATGTTGAAAGGTATATAGATCCTCTATTCCGATATGAAAAGGTTTGGGATGTAACAAATCAGAAAATGTTGTTTTGACTAACTCTACGATGATGTTTCCTAAAAAATTTACGATAAGAAATATCCCACCAAATAAAAAAGCACTCATTGGGATGAGTACTTTCCATTCAGCTAATTTATATTTCAGTGGTGGCTTTGGATTTACACTTTCAAACATTTTCTTGCCCTCCTTTTGTTTCCACTATATTTTCTTGATTCAAAAGCTCCTCTACAATATCCTGTGTAACTTGTTGTAAAATCACAGTAAACATAAGAAATCCTAAAACAATAGATCCGATTACAACAGTAATTTGCGTAAAAATCATTGTTATTGTCGCTCCTTGTTTTCTAATAGAATTTTCAATTCACTATAAAACGTCCATTGCTTATATCCAATTCGGAGAAACAGTAAAATGATAGGTGTTGATAGTAATAAAGCCATTAAAAACGCTAAATCAGTTATATTTTGCTCCTCTACAAAGATCATACTAGCAATTAAACCAATTGCTACTATAATTGCTAGTGGAATATCTAGTAACAACAAACGTTTCGTTAGTTTTCTTTCCATCACACCCTGTACAAACAAAATCATTAAAATATAAAATGCGCAAAAACCTATGATTGCGTCTACTGTCTGATTTTGTGTCCATTCATAACCAGAATGATTGATTCCCAAAATGATATGAACAATTCCTAATGCACCTAACGACACGTAAATTCCTGTACTTATCTTTATGCCAAGCGCTATCCAGCTTTCCATCCTCATACGCCCCCTCGATCTTTTTTAATACTGTATAGGTATACGAAAAGAGCTGGTTGAATCTTCAACCAGCTTGCTATCTTTTTTAAAAGAAATCCTAACTTGCACTTAAAGGTTATTCATCGATTTAGCATAATGAATTGAGGAAACTCAATATCAA
>NZ_KB895680.1:0-1484 GCF_000374885.1 Bacillus sp. 105MF
AATTAATTATAAAGCCGAACAAGAGATTAATGATATGCAAAGCAGATTGTGTCATATAGAAAGTGAATTAATAGAGATTAAAGAATTGTTGAAACAATTAAAAATAAAATAGATAGAATAGTTTTTGGAGAAATTAAAGAAAAACCCTCTATGAATCTTTATTTATAGAGGGTTAATATAACGTCTTACTATCGAGATTCAATGTATTTAGAAGACTATTAAAAGTCCCCCAGATTGTTTAACTGGGGGACTTTCGTGTTCACATAATTATCGTTAACGGTAGTTGTAAGAAGTTATTTAGCGGTATTATCTTGTAAGGCTGTAATGTCACAGTAGTTTAAATTATGCTTCTTCAGTATTTGTAAAGTCTTTTAGTAATGATAAGTGAGCTGTTTTGCGAAAAAATAAAATCATGAATTGACCAGTCAGTAAATATATCATCTTCTAAATGTATAGTTCCTATTAGGACTTGTTTTAAAAATAAAAATGAAAAAATTTCAAATGTGACGGGTCATTCTATAGCTAATTTTTTCCTCTATTCAATCTTAATAGTTGAACACTCCTAAAGAAGAAATTGCGTCATTCCATCCATAATTATTCAGGTTAATGGTATTTCCCCAATAAGCGTAGTTGTCCCAAGCGTAAGTAGCTCCCCCATAACTAGCATGTTCCCAAACTCTTGTATAGCCACTAGCTGCAGTACTAATTGAAGAAATTTGATCGTTCCAGTAATTACCGACGTAATCTGTGTAAGTTCCTATTGCATAAGAAATACGGGATCCACCTTTATTAATATCCCAGTAGAAATCAGTATAATTTGGTCCAGTACCCAGAGTAGTCAAGTCTTCTTTCTTGATTAGTTCTGCTTTTGGATTTTTATATTCACGGTGTTTTTCGTATTCTTTATTTTGAACAAATTGCTGAAATTCTTTTTCATTGGTGAATCCATACTTAATTTCTTTTCCATTCTGATCTTTTGAGAAGAAGATATGTTTTACTTGACTATCTTGGACAGGAGAACTTGCTTTTTTCCCATTAATCAGAACAAATTGACTTTTCCCCTCTTCAGCAAAGGTTGAGGGTGCTGCTGAAAAAAAGACTGCAATTAGAGCAAAGCACATCAAGACAACCGATTTAAGATTTCTTCTCATCAAGATCACCTCATAAATGTATTTTTAGGGTATTTATACTTTTTGGTAATAAAAACAAAATACCCCTTAGGTATTCTATCACCTTTGAGGTAAAAGATATTTGAAAAGTAAAATTTTAACAAAAACGTAGTTAAAATTTAACAAAAATGGAGTTAAATTTTACACATAATACTGGGGTACCGCCAGTATTTCGGAAAAAAACACGTAAAGCAAAAATAAGATCAGCTGCCGATATGGACAGCTGATTGACATAATGATCGTTATTGGCATATAAAAAAGATCTTCAATCGAAAATCTTTTTTACTGGATATTTGATTTTCTCGATTTTATATA
>NZ_KB895681.1:0-1401 GCF_000374885.1 Bacillus sp. 105MF
ATAGTAGATTTTTAGGTTCTTAAAATATTTATATCTCTATTATATTCAAATATGAAAAGGAGTGTTGTTATGAGGGCTAAAGGAGTATTAATATCTTTCCTCGTTTTGATTACGTTTTTAGGATTTTTGCCAATAGAGAAAGCAAGTGCATCCGTATCATCTGATCTAGTAAATGAAGTAGGAGATAGGATTGATACAAGTAAAAACTATTATATAGTTCCAGCAGATTCACCAACAAGAGGATTACGTTATCACGAGTCTCTTAATTATTACCCGTTTTTAGTAGTTAGTTCAAGAGGTAACACAGTAGAAAACCCTTCGGCAGCTTCTATGAAATTGTATTTTTCTGAAGAAAACAAGAAATATCGTATTGGGATGCCTTTTCCGTTTCCGAAGATAGGATTTATTGATTATTGGTTAGATAGTAATTTAAAGTTTAACCCGAGTGAAAAAGACGCGGCTTATTGGACGATAACTCCTGTAGAAGGGGGATATACACTGCAAGCAGAAGGAGGATACCTTGATTATAAAGAGATTGAATCAACAATGTATGGTCCTCTTACACGTGCCTGCTTAGGTAAAGAAAAAGTCGTGTGGAAATTATTACCTGTTTCTTAAAGTTTATGGGACATAGGTTTTAAATATAACTTGTCCAAAAGATAATACGTGGATAAAGAATTGATAATAAGCTAGTAGACTTTTTAGGTCCTTAAAATATTTATATCTCTATTATATTCAAATATGAAAAGGAGTGTTTCTATGAAAATTAAAGGAGTATTAATATCGTTCCTCGTTTTGGTTACGTTTTTAGGATTTTTGCCAATAGAGAAAGCAAGTGCATCTGTATCATCTAATTCAGTAAATGAAGTAGGAGATCGGATTGATACGAGTAAAAATTATTATATAGCTCGAGCGGACAACCCAAATAAAGGGTTATATTTTCCATGGCATAGCTCAATTATGAATATGCAGTACTTTCAATTCAGTGCACCTGGTGACCCTGTAAAATTACATTATTCTGAGGAAAATAAAAAATATCGTATTGAGATGTTTGTGAAAATTATATCGCATAATGCTTCTACCTGGTTTACAAAAAGTTTATCGCCCTCTATTAATAACGAAAAATTCGCCAGTTATTGGACTATTCGTCCTGTGGATGGTGGATATACAATTCAGGCAGAAGATAATAGCTACTTGAGTTATCACACGGTAGAGTTGAGTAAGACTTGGACAACTGCTACTTTAAGTACAGAAAAAGTTGTATGGAAATTAGTACCTGCATCTTAAATGTTATATAAATTTGTAAAGACATAAGTTTTAAATATAACCTTTCCAAAAGATAATACGTGGGTAAAGAATTGATAATAAGATAGTAGATTTTTAGGTTCTTAAAATATTTAT
>NZ_KB895682.1:0-1331 GCF_000374885.1 Bacillus sp. 105MF
GTTTTATCTTTGATGCTACCTCTTACTAATCCATTAACTGGTTTTGTGAAAAGGTTAACTCCATATCCGACAGGATACTTAGAAACTGCAATGCCGATACCTGATTCCCGGATCGGTTTTTCATTTGGATTCGGTACATTCGGTTCTTGTCCAATGAACCAAGAAAGCGGTTTATCTCCGACTAATAGATTTAAGTCGCACTTACCAATCCCAGGTACCTGTCCTGTTTCAGTGTATTGCCAGATATCGCATGGATATGCTGGTTTATTTCCACCATAACGAGGAATCCACGTAAAGTCTGCTTTCACTTTAGACATACCGAATTGTTCATATATATGATGACCTACGTAGAAACCTACTTTTTTAGCACCTAAACGATATAACTCATCAATGAAAGCTTGTGAGCCTGCTGCCATGTCACCCATCGTTTCCTTTTCTACATCTGCAACCCAGAATAATGCGTCTTTGTCTCCACGCGCCCAAAAGTCTCGTGCTTCTTTTTTAGCATCTTCTACAGATACGAAACGACAGAAAGCATAGTTTCCGAATGGTACGCTATGAGACTTCATAGAAGCCACGTATGATTTATACATTGGATCTACATAGTTTGAGCCATCTTGTACACGTGCAATCACTAAATCAAGTTGCGGAGCCGCAACTGACCAATCAATATCATCATTCCATTTTGAAATATCTACAATGTGTCCCATTATTGAACATCTCCTTTTTTCTCTTCTTGTTTTTGTTTGCCACCCAAAATTTCAACAGCATTTATTAATGCAGAAGGTAACATGATTCCTATACGTCCTGCATTTTCTAAGATTGATAAAAGCTCATTACCCATAAAGAAAAAGATGGTTGCTTCACGAATAGCGCTATTGCTACCGATTGCGGTGTCCAACTGCGCAGCCACCCCAACTAATAAAAAAAGCACTACCTTTTTGGCAATGCCTTTGAAACCAACTTTACTTTTCAATTCTCCGTTATATCCTGCTGCAATCATGCCTGTGATATAATCAATCGCTACCATTATTACCAGGATTTGAAAAACCGCATCCCAGCCTCCCCAGAAATATCCACAAAAGCCACCTAATGTAGCTATAAACGATTTTGTTAATATATTAATTTGATTCATTTGTTACACTCCTTAAAAAAAGCCCGACTCACAAGAGCCGGCTAAGCTATTATCGAATATCGAAGTGTTTCTCTTCTACAAATCGTTTGTTGTCAATTGCGATCCAACCATCTTTGCGAGAGTAAATGTCATACGCAACAGAACCCTTCACTTTATCTATGTAGCTTCCATCTGGAGCACCTGGTGCTGAGTATGT
>NZ_KB895683.1:0-1296 GCF_000374885.1 Bacillus sp. 105MF
TTTTCAAGCAGAAACTGTCGCATTTGAAACATTGTAGAAGAACAGAGGAGGATTCCGATGAGTTGTCCATATAAATGGCACTCTAGGCGTTCTTTTTTTATATTTTTCACATTCATCAATTTCAAACAATAATCCCTCTATATTTTGAACAAAGATTGCACAAAATATAGAGGGATTATTGTTTATACATGAACTTTTTATAAAAAAGATTAATAATTTCAATAAGGAAATCATTAAAAATAGCCCTAATTATATATTAAGCTTGTTTTTACAGTTCTCGCAAATAAATTTCCCCTCTAAATTTAAATAGGCTTTAATTTCTGTAAATCCTATTTTCTTAGGATAGGGTACGATCACTAATGCTTGTTCGTCCTTTTTAATATCTACCTTACAGTAGATGCATTTCGGAACTATCAATGCCACATTGATCCCCTCTTTTAACTCCTTATTTTTACACTATATATCAAACTATCCCTACTTTTATTATACAACACATCTCATTTAAAGGTTCAGCCGAAATACGATATATAAATTAAATAACTGTTCGTTTAAAGGATGTTATATATTAATTCAGTGAACCTCCTATCTAGGGGTTTTTATTTTGGTGGAGGATTGTTAGATTATGTTCTATTTCTGAATTTGGTTTTATTAATCGGCTATAGTACGTGAAATTTATTAAGTGACTATATTTCTCAAGGAGTTATTGGAATATTTTGGGATGGATTGCACTGTTTTTATGTTAAGCTATTTTGATTGTTATCTATCTTTATTTTGGGAGGTTGGAGCTTTGGTGAGAGATTTTTATATGGACTTTAGTTTCTATACAGAAAAAATAAAAACGTTAGAGTTATTAGGTAATCCTAGTCGCTTATCAATTGTATGTAAATTGATTGTATGGGGTTCTTTGTCAGTTTCTGAGAAAAGTAAATTAACACAGATTTCGGAAGATATGATTTTACAGCATGTACGGAAATTAGTTCTGGGAAATATCGTGAAAAATGAACGTAAAGTGGCGATACCCCTATATGGATTAAATAATCATTTATTAAGAAAAAAATCGAGTATAACTTAGATTTGTGAAAAATTTGTTATTTTTATATGACAGAAGGATATGAACCTTAGTAAAATGAATTAGTAAAAACCTGGGTATCAAACTTAGGTATCAAGGTTGGTTTTCTTAAAAATAACCTTTGATATTTAAAAAAACTTAGGTTTTTATTTAGGTTTTAAAGGTGGGTGAAAAGATGGATAAAAGTAAAAACCTAGGTGAAGAAAAACCAGATTATATAGCGATGA
>NZ_KB895684.1:0-1283 GCF_000374885.1 Bacillus sp. 105MF
GAAACTTTACGAGAAGCCCGTGATACATTTCTGTTTTCCAAAACTAGTGGCCGAAGTAGAGTTAAAGATGTACAAGAAGTAATAGAAGATTATGCGAATAAAGTTCTTGATAGAGTTGAAGTAAAAGGTAAGCACCCTGATTCATATAAGGCGTCCGATGTACTACGTGCAGAACTAAAAGATGCAGGAATTGAACCACCGCCATACCATAATGCGGCACATCACATTGTACCTTGGAATGATGGTAGGGCTGCGGAAATCCAAAAATTATTAAAAGAGTTTGAAATACATCATGATTCTGCTGCTAATGGAGTGTTTCTACCTGGATATAAAGCGATTGATAGTAAATATGTAACTACTGAAGCATTGCATATAGGTATGCATGGGCCAGAATACATAGAATTAGTACATGATACCTTATACAAGGTTAAATTGATAGGTGGTACTCAAGCAGATGCAGTTGCCGCCTTACAGAAAATCAGAGAAGGATTATTAGACGGTAGCATGAAATTAAATCAACCCAAAAAATGATAAAGGAGAGAAAGTATGAAAATCTGGGAACTAAAGAGTTCATTTGATGACTATGAATCTTTTCAATTATTAAACTTCGATGAAGACCATAAAAAATATATTGACGGAAAAGTGGATTCAATAACAAGGCTAGCTGATTTATGGGGAAATATACTTATTGAATGTGTGGAAGGAGATAAACCTAGTGATTGCCCTAAATTTTGGGGAGGAACTGGTACACCAATGGTTAGTGAAAAAGCTAAAAAATTCTTAGAACCTTTAATTGGTACTAATGTTGAGTTTCTTCCACTTATACATAATGTCACAGGCAAAGTGTATTATATAGTTCATGTTTTAAATGTATTAGATGCGATTGATAACGAAAAAGCAATCTTTGAAAAATTAAGTACAGGTTTAGTCATAGGATATGAAAAATTTGCATTTGTTCCTAACGTTATTCAAAATGAAATGATTTTTAAAATATATCTAAATAATATAATGTATGCTACTTCTGTTTTCGTGTCAGATGAATTAAGAAATGCAATTTTAGAAAGTGATTTAAAAGGCTTTAAATTTATTGAAGTGTGGGATTCAGAATCGAACATGTAAAAAGTCCTAAAACAGAAGGATGATAAAAAAGAAGAACGTCTTTTAGTGAGGGTAAACGTTCTTCCTTTTTGCTGTAAATTCACTTAAATTTCTTGTGCTACAACTATACCAGTATCTCCATGTGCATTAGACGGTGCACCACCATCACCTCTATTATCGGCAGG
>NZ_KB895685.1:0-1259 GCF_000374885.1 Bacillus sp. 105MF
CATCATATGCCCTGAATACATTTGAGATGGCATATTAGAATAAGGCATCATTTGTTGCACCTCCTTTTATAAAAGAGTAGTCATCTAACCAATATATATTGTATGAAACGAGTAAGCATGTTGTAACTACCTATAATTTCGTTTATCGAGTACGGTAACGATTACTTCTGTTTAGGAGTCATAGATAAAAATTGAGACTTATTTTGCTATTGATAATGATAGGTTATGTTAATTTGGTGGGCATGTATGGTAACCCTCAATAGAAATTATCGTAGATGCTGCTGTGATCTGGGTGACGTCTTGTTTGTTGTTAATGAAAATAGATAAAGAAGATAGACTAGTAAACAAGCTGTTTTCTACTTTTAAACGTAGAATATAATGAATCCTATTTAATATGAGGGGGGGACTTATATTCATGAGAGATGATCGTCGTTTTGAGAACTTCAGAGATTGTGATAGATTTTGGGATGATTTAGTGTTCTGTAGACGCAGACATAGAGATTTTGATGACTGTCGTTGTAGACGTGACCGTGACTGCGATTGTGATGAATGTCGTCGCAGACGTAACCGTGATCTTGACTTGAGATTCTTTATATAATAAAGAAATTATTAGCGAATGCCGTCGCAGACGTAACCGTGATTGTGACTTTGATCGCGATGACCGTCGGGATTGGTAAATTCCTTTGGAAGAGTGCTTTGAGAAAAAAGCACTTTTTTTTGTTCAAGAATTTTCTGGTCTTATTTGTTAAGAGAAGATAAGGATAAATAAAAAAAGAGAGCCGAAGCCCTCTTTTGGAATTAGAATTTCTAATGCTATTAAAGTTAATGCTACTTCAAGAGAAATCTCAAGTTTAGCAACTTCGATTCCAGCTACTGAGACAACTAAAAAAGGTTGGCCATTTACGAATAGAATACAGCTTGTCATGTATATGCTTCCTTTCTAGTAATCTACTACAGTATATGAATTTAACCTGTGTTAACAAAATAAACGAACATAACGAACGAAAATAAGCGTCACTCCATAATTCAATAAAATCAACAATTTGAATGTATACTTTTATTGGCATTTTCTTCGAAATACGGAAAAATAGCGGAAACTCAATATTCAAAGGGAAATGAAAGTAAACTAATATTAAAAAGTTTACATTGGAGAATAAGAAAAAGAATCCTAATTATTTAGGATTTTTTTTGTAGATTTTTAATAGGAACATTTAATTTAAAAAGGTTTGAGTATCTAAAATCGTGATATACACAAAATT
>NZ_KB895686.1:0-1226 GCF_000374885.1 Bacillus sp. 105MF
GAATTAATAGTGCAGTAGAAAGTACAGAAGTAGCAATCATCTTTTTCATTTTATTTCCCTTTTTCATTCTCTTTCCCCTTTTCAAAAAATAGATAATTTATACTATTTTATCAATTTTATCAAACAAATTAAATGTTTTTTTACAATATATATACAAATAAATTGTACGATAACTATAGAATTAGTAGCAGCGGCGCCATGATAGTATGATAGAAAATATAAAAGCATACAAGTTTATATTTACAATGATTGCACGACATAGATTGTTATAAGATGAAACTTCCATATCATATAAATGTCATCCTTAAGGTGACATTTTCATTGACAGAATCTTTTTTTAGCAGAATAAAACAGGTCGCATTACATCATGCGACCTGTCTTGCTTATCAATAAGGACTATTTCTTACAATTAACCCACCCAAACACCGTTATTATTGAAATGGTACCATTTGTTATTAATAAATACCCAGCCTGTTCTCATATCACCAAAAGAAGCATCGAGGTAGTACCAGCTTCCACCAAGTTTTAACCAACCTCTGTATTCTGATCCATTTTGGTTAAAGTAGTACCAGTAATTGCCCCATTTTTGCCAACCGGTTTGCATAGCACCAGATTTATCGAAGTGGTAATATACGTTGTTTATAGAAACTCTTCCAGTTTTCATTTCTCCGAAGGATGAGTCAAGGTAATACCATTTTCCACCAGTAGATAGCCAGCCTGTTTGTTTTACTCCATTATTATTGAAGAAATACCAAGATCCATTAATTTGCGCCCAACCTGTTTTCATAGCACCAGTGTTTGTATCAAGATAGTAATACGTATATTTTCCTGTTTTGTTATCTTTAAATGAAGTCCAGCCTGTCTCCATAATTCCGTAACTGCCAAGATAATACCATTTTCCGCCAGTGGATAGCCAGCCTGTTTGTTTTACTCCATTATTATTGAAGAAATACCAAGATCCATTAACTTTCGTCCAACCTGTGTGCATTGCTCCCGTACTTTCATTGAGATAGTAATATGTATATTTCCCTGTTTTTTTATCTTGAATGGAAACCCAACCTGTTACCTTTTTTCCATTTTTATAGTAGTACCATTTCCCCTGTTGTTTTACCCATCCTTTTGCTTGAGTAACCTTACTTACACTTGCAACTTTAGGAGTAGCAGTAGAATTTTGAATCGTCTTGTTTTCTTCTGCATGAGCAATAGCTGGAATTAATAGTGCAGTA
>NZ_KB895687.1:0-1174 GCF_000374885.1 Bacillus sp. 105MF
AAATGTCCGCTATGTAAGAGCCGAGTCATTGTAGGCAAATCAAATTACTTATGCGAGCAATATAAAAAGACTTGTGAATTCATTATTCCAGGGGTCGTGTCTGGAAAGAAAATTAGTAGTAACAATGTGATCAAAATATTAGAAAAGAATATGACCGATCAAATTAAAGGGTTTGAATCTAAAAATAAAGGGAAGAAATTTGATGCTCGGTTATCCTACAGTACACAAGAGAAACGATTAAAATTCTTATTTGGCAAATAAAAATGAGAGGGAGTGAACGCATTATGAATTTTATAAGAGAAATGAAAGAATTTAATATAAACCTTCAATCAAGTTGTGATCCGTTAGAAATTTTGTTTTTTGAAGAAAAAACATTGCAAGGAAGAGTTTTTCATGACTATAGATATAATCGTTTTTTTTCTAGCTTATTCACAATAGAAACCCTTGAACATTATTTAGAGGGTGAAATGGAGTTTCAAGATATTTTGGAAGAAAGAGAAAAACCTGAAGAGAATTTGCCACATTTGGATGAACTTTTACTCAAATTGGAACCTAGATTGGGGCATATAAGAGCAAAAAAAAGCCCCATGTTAGATCTTAAACAAACGATTATTATGAATGCACTGTTACAATCAGATTCTGTGTATATTCCCATCGTCTGTTTTGGGAGATCCATACACAAATATAAACTATTGACTTTGTTATCGATTGTTGACTGGTCATGTGATGTTATGCATTCATATGGTTCAGGTTGCTGTGATACAACGGTGTTGATCGACCTAGACAAGGAGTTTCACACGTCTGAATTCGAGATTATGCTACCCTTGCAAGAAATGAAGCATTTAATTTGTAAATTAGAAGAAAACAAGTTATTCAAATACTCGTCGACTGATGAAGATAATGTGGTAGATTGGATTCATTTTACTGAAAATTATTATATAGAAAAAAATCAAAAGGTAATGAAACTGATGAATGAAAAGCTATGCTGTTATACGGTTACTAAAAACCCATTTGATATTTTCACAGAGCCAAAGGACAAAAATATAGGGAATATGATACCGATAGGAGAGAACTGATACAAACAGTTCTCTTTTTTTATTCTTGAAACCATTCACAACAAGGGGAGGTGCCAACATGACATATCGACTGGCAGAGGAGGAAGTCATGAAAGCAA
>NZ_KB895688.1:0-1125 GCF_000374885.1 Bacillus sp. 105MF
CATTCTAAGCCTGAATTTGAAAAGCTACATGAAAAGATACATGAGCTTACAGATGAAACTGGTGAATCACCTGAAATTGTGTTCGAAGCAACAGGTATCTATTCCAGGCAGCTAGAGCGATTCATGCAAGATAATCAGTATACATATTGTTTATTGAACCCATTAGAAGCCAAACTGCAATGTGATTCTTTGCGGATTCATAAGACAGACCGAAGCGATGCACACCGATTGGCTCTCACTCATTTCACAGTTACCCGAAGGGTATCTACTGGAACTGATAACTTATTCTATCAGTTAAAATCTCTTTCTAGATTGTATAGCGAATTGGACAGTGAATTATCGATGATTCGTGGCCGTATGCATAAAGTGATCCAATTGACATTTCCTGAATTGGAAAAAATGTTTACCAGTAAATCTGATTTATTTTTAAATTTTGTTCAACTATTTCCTCATCCAGATTGTGTTTTAGGTCTTTCTAAAACCATTATAAAAAATCGTATTCGTGCCAACACCAATAAAAAAATATCAACTATCACGGCGGAGAAAAAAGCACTTCAGGTACTTGAAATAGCGAAAACTTCCTATCCAGCTGTTTCTCAGAACGATGTTCTGTGTGATCAACTCAAATTGTACGCAAGACGTTATCAAGAGCTTCTTCACCAAAAAGAATGCTGTATTAACAAGATGGTGCATACAGCCGGACAACGTGCAGAATACAATATCATTCTTAGTCTTCCTGGAGTTGGACCGAATACTGCCATACGCTTAATGGCTGAAATAGGAGATATTACTCGTTTCACCAGTAATAAGCAACTCAATGCATTTGCTGGTATTGATATACGTCGTTTTCAATCAGGTAAAACCTGTTTTAAAGATAGAATCAATAAACGTGGAAATAAACATTTGCGGAAGCTCCTGTTCCTCATCATCCAGAACATGATTAAACAACGACGTTACGGACAAAATCATATTGTTGAGTATTACGATAAACTAAAAACGCAACCTTATAACAAATGTCATAAAGTTGCGTCCATTGTATGTGTAAATAAGTTATTGAAGCTCCTCTTCTATCTCATTACACATAATATATACTATGATTATCGGTTAACCGCCTGAAATCATAGT
>NZ_KB895689.1:0-1053 GCF_000374885.1 Bacillus sp. 105MF
CCTGATTACGGTATTAACACATACTCAGCACCAGGTGCTCCAGATGGAAGCTACATAGATAAAGTGAAGGGTTCTGTTGGGTATGACATTTACTCTCGCAAAGATGGTTGGATCGCAATTGACAACAAACGATTTGTAGAAGAGAAACACTTCGATATTCGATAAAAAAGTAGAAAAATTAGTTAAACAATGGTTCAAAGCTTATTCAAAATATCCAGCAGGTTAGGGTATTAACACATATGATGGTCCTAACGGGAATTATACAGGTAATGTAGATGGATCTGTTCCATAAAGAGTTTATGCACGACAAGATGGTTATTTGGATATTTTGGAAACAGCACATGGTTAAAAGAAGAACATTTTGATGTAAGGTAACGACGGAGAGCTTTTCGTTCTGTTCATCTTAAGATTTGAAAAACTATAATATATCCAAAAAATAATAAATATAGACAGTAAACGAAGGTGCTCATTTAAGTACCTTTTTTATATTGTGTAAAAATAGAAAGGAAGATTAATATGGCAAAATTTATTTATCCAACAGATACAACGAGAGTAACAAGTGGTTTTAGAGGTAGCAGATCAGATCATCATGGGGTAGACCTTGCTGAATCGGGTTATCATCCGATTTATGCAGCGGCTAGCGGGAAAGTTAGTCGTTCTTATTTCTCATCAAGTTATGGTGAATGTATTATGATTGTGCATACAATTGATGGAGTTACATGGGAGACTGTATACGCTCATATGCGCAGCGGCTCTCGAACGGTAAAAGAAGGCGACTATGTTACACAAGGACAAACAATTGGAGTTATGGGTAGCACGGGACAGGCTGAAGGTCAGCACTTACATTTTGAATTGCATAAAGGATCTTGGAATGATAAAAAGAGCAATGCTGTGAACCCGTTAGACTACTTGGAAAAAGGGGATGGTGGCAACACTACTGATCCTTCCGGAAATAAACCGCTGCAACCAGAGGGTATAGGCATTGCAGTTTCTAAGTATCCTGTCGGATATGGAGTTAACCTTTTCACAAAACCAGTTAATGGATTAGTAAGA